>NZ_JBAHUQ010000014.1 GCF_036689865.1 Magnetococcus sp. PR-3 | reverse complement strand
TATCTACAAGATCAAGAAAAACAAACCTCTAAAAACCAACCAACGCTCGAGCTTAAACATTCTATCGCCCCAAGCACACACCAGCGACACATGAAATACCGCAGACAAATGGGCTTATTCCACACATTATATATGTCTTTTATTGTTCAACACCAACCCACACCGCCATGACAGCAAGCAAACGCTTAAGCCCATGAGCAGATACCAGCACACCTGAGCGCGTTACACAGCCAGAGGGCAGATGACACAACGACCAGTAAAAGATAAACCAAAAAAAGCCCGACCTATAAAGGCCGGGCTTTTTCCATAAACGTACTCAGTTAAGCATTAACCATCACTGGTAATCTGAGCCACAATCTCTTTCAGCGTATCTTCACAACCTTCATTCCCCACCTGGCAGGTACCAGCATTGCGGTGACCACCACCGCCATACTTCAGTGCCAGCTCACCAACATGGGTGTTTGAAGTACGGTTGATGATGGACTTACCAATGGCAAAGACCGTGTTCTGGCGCTGGTATCCCCACAGTACGTGGATCGAGATGTTGGTCTCAGGATAAAGCGCATAGATCATGAAACGGTTGCCGGCAAAGATGGTCTCTTCATCCCGCAGATCCAACACAACCAAATTATCATAAACGGTGGAACAACGACGGATCTGATCTTTAAACTTCTCTTCATGCTCAAAGTAAAGATCCACACGCTCCTTCACATCGGTTACTTCCAGGATATCCTCAATGGTATGATCCCGGCAGTAGTCGATCAGATGCATCATCAACTGATAGTTGGAGATACGGAACGTACGGAAACGACCCAAGCCTGTACGGGCATCCATAAGGAAGTTCAGCAGATCCCAACCCGTAGGGTTAAGAACTTCATCTTCTGTGAACATGGCGGCATCGCCTTTGTCCACAGCCGTCATCAGTTCATGAGAGATCCGTGGTAATTTTTCAGCGCCACCAAAGTATTTATAGACAACCCGTGCCGCCGAAGGAGCATGGGGGTCGATAATATGGTCATCGGGAGCAGCATCGCCTCGACGGATCAATTCCGAAGCATGGTGATCGAACGCTAAATGCACACCTTCCACATAGGGAAGGTTGGTGGTGATATCCCGCCCAGTGATCTCGATTTTGCCATCCTGCATGTCTTTGGGGTGGACAAATTTGATCTCATCGATCATGTCCAGTTCTTTAAGAACAACCGCACACACCAGGCCATCAAAATCGCTCCGGGTAACCAGACGGAACTTTTGAGTATCAGACACCGGAACCTCCTCCGTAACCAATCCAGGGCAATTCGTGGATTCTTGCCTGTTATTTTCCCACAAAACATTTGGAGAATTGAGGAAAAGAAAACGTTTAACTCGAAAGATACCCAATCGGGAAGGGTTTGGAAACCGTTTTCACGCAGATTGGTACACTTTCGCAACTATCAGTCCATTTTAGACCGTTTTTACGACCCTTTTATGATCGCACACAAAAACTATCTGCAAGTGATACGCCAGCAGCGATGAATGGGAGGATCTCTTTGAAAATCAGGATCAAGAGTCTGTCGGGTAATATCTTCCAAAACCAGCCCCTGTGCCTCAAGCACCTCTTTTTCTAATTTAAACTTCCTTCGGTTTGTCGAAAAATAAAGAACACCTTCCGGGTTTAGTAAACGAGCTGTAGCCCCAATCAAGTCAACCTGATCACGCTGGATGTCAAAACTCTCACGCATACTTTTGGAATTGGAGAATGTCGGGGGATCCAAAAAGATGAGATCAAACGTTTGATCGGTCTCTTTAATCCAGGTCATACAGTCAGCTTTGATAAACCGGTATTGGTGCTCCCCTTTAAAACCATTTAAATCCAGATTACGCTGCCCCCACTCCAAATAGGTATTGGAGAGATCCACACTTGTTGTCGTTAGCGCCCCACCTGCAGCGGCATGTACCGTGGCCGTGCCCGTATAACAAAACAGGTTCAAAAACCGTTTCTCAGCCGCCTCTTCAGCGATACGACGCCTTAACGGAGCATGATCTGGAAACAGGCCGGTATCCAGATAGTCCGTCAAGTTGACTTCAAAATTCAAACCACGCTCATGTACCAGAACTTTTTGACCACGCGTGGCCATTTTATCATACTGGTTATAGCCTTTTTGCCGTTTACGCTGCTTAACAACCACCCGCTCTGGTGGCACACCCAACACATCTGGGATCACTGAGCAGGCATCCTGCAAGCGCCGGTGGGCATCCGCATCCGCAATGGTACTTGGGGCCTGATACTCTTGTACGACAATCCAATCTTCATAGCGATCCACCGCCAATGAATACTCAGGCATATCGGCATCATAAAGACGGTAGCAGTGCACGTCCTCTTTTTTCACCCATTTTCTCAGCCGTTTTTGGTTCTTTTTCAGACGATTGGCAAACATTTGTGCGTTTTCAGGAGAGACCACCCCCTGGCGCATATCTACCTCTGGTTTTTTCTTACCTTTGCTGGGAGCTGACTCTGGTGCTTGACCATTAAGAATATAGGCACAGGGAATAGGACCATTATTCAGGTCCATACGCTGCCCTTGCTCAGGAAGACCCATAGCACTTTGCCAAAGCACATCTCCCATCAGTACACCGCTGCGCCACCCCAACAAGGGCCCATTAAGCAGCATACCAAGTTTTGCAAACAGTGCCTTAAGTTCAACAACCTCCCCCAAACGTTCACCATAGGGGGGGTTGGTTACCAAGACCCCTGGCTGCTCGGACCAATCTGAACCTTTTTGCCAAGCGGCAACATCACGATGATGATAACGGATAAAGCTCTCCAACTCGGCCTCTTCCGTATTACCTTCAGCCACACGCACCATATAAGGGTCATGATCGCCAGCTTCAATGATGGGCATGTGATCCACTGCCGCTTGCTGGCGTTCAATGGACTCCTCCCCCAAACGTTGCCAGATATCTGCAATACCTTCCGCCCCACGCCAACGGCGAAAACCAAAATATCGACGCAATGAGCCTGGCGCAACATCCCCGGCCATCATGGCGGCTTCAATGGGCAAAGTACCAGAGCCACACATGGGATCAACAAAGGTCGCCCCCTCGCGGGCCAGCTCCGGCCAACCGGCATAATAAAGCAGGGCCGCAGCAAGGTTCTCTTTAAGGGGAGCATCACCAGCTCTTAAACGATACCCCCGGCGGTGCAAACCTTCTCCTGAGAGATCAATACCCACCCGCCCCTCAGTACCACGGATCCCCAAATTAATGCGCAGATCAGGTCGGGCAGGATCCACACTGGGCCTGCTCCCTTTTTTATCGCGAATACGATCCACCACCGCATCTTTAAGCTTTTGCCCACCAAAATTGGTATGACGAATGGTGTTATTGGTACCAATACAATCCACAGCCAAGGTACCTTCAGGGGCCAGATGCTCTTCCCATGGGATGGCATAGATGGATTGGTAGAGCGCATCGGGGCTCGAAACATCAATCTTTTTTAACGATAGAATGATACGAGTCGCCACACGGGACCATAGACAGGCCCGCAAGCCCATCTCGACATCCCCTTCAAACCCGACACCGGCTGATGCAGGACGTACAGACTTCGCGCCCATCTGCTTTAACTCAGCAGCCAGCGCAGGCTCTAACCCCCGTGCCGTGGTGGCAAAATAACGATACATAGGTACCCCGAAAAAAAACGCGCAGGAACTCCTGCGCGTATGTTCACAATGATCGATTCACTCGGTGCTTCATCGCACCACCATGACCGAACCTTTGCCGTGTTGTAGCACACTGACCGCCACACCACCTACAAAGAAGCGTTTTAATGCACCGGTAGCTGTGGCAGACAGTACCGCCAGAGAATACCCTTCACTCTGAGCCACAATCTCATAGGCAGGGTCCCCTACCCGTGTAATGACCTCTTTGGGTTCAATCCCCAACTCCGTGAGCGCCCCAATGGCTTTGTTCAGACCTTCCTCTGCTTCACTGCGCCCCTCCTCATCGGCTGAAACAGCCAACAGTGAGACCGGACATTGGCAACGGTGGGCCAACATTGCATCATTACGCACCATATCAATGGAACGGGGAGATCCATTGGTACAGATCAGATGGCCATGCCCCTCCTCTAAGCCCCGCGCCAGGATAACCGAGCACTTGGCATGAATAGCCACCTTCATTGCCACAGGTGTAGGGCCGAGGACCTTTTCAACCGCACCACGTGGACCTGAAGCCCCCATGATTATGAGGTTATATTCCCCTGCCTCCTGCTCATCTAAAATCCCCACTTCAATACTGCTGGCAACTTTGAGACGCAGGGTAATGGTTTTTCCACTTTCATGAAGAAAGGTCAGGGTGTTATCCCCAGCAGGATCACCATGGGCCTCCTGACTGGTTTGACTGGCCTCCCAATCATCAGACATCTCCCCCATATCCATGAGGATTTGATGCCCTTTTTTCAACCAACGCATACCGGGCAGGTCCTGCCCCCAATCCAAAATATTCTCACGGGCAACACGAACCTGCAAACCCCCTGTGCGCAGCCCCTGATCGATAGGCCGAACATAGAGTAAGGTGATATCACTATCCACCCCATGGCCCAGTTTAGCCGCATAACGCAGACCGCGGTAGGCATCCTCAGATCCATCGATGCAAACCAGAATGCGGAAGCGTTCGTCAGCGCCCATCTCTTCGATGTTCAAACTTTGAGTCATGGTCTTCTCCTATGGCTCAAACGCCGATGAGCGGCCAGTAAATCGCCGCAAAAACAAGCATTAAAATGGTGGACATCACCGCCATCCGCCACCCCACATTGAGGAAGTCGGAGGTTTTCAAATAACCCGATGCATAAACAATGGTACAAGCCGGCGTTCCCACGACGGTCAAGTAAGCAAACGCAGATGAAATAGAGGTAATAAAACCAATGACAATGGGGCTTTCCCCAGCGGCATTGGCCAAATTAAGAACAATGGGACCCAAAACCGCCACCGCAGCACCGTTTGACATGGTATTGGTTACGCCAGTAGTTAAGGCAGAAACCGCCAACCACAACCCCATACCTTCATCCGCCCCCAGTGGGGTCAGCAGGTTTAGGAAGCTGGTTGCCACCCACTCGGCTGCCCCAGTATCTTTCATCTGAACACCCAGTGAGATGGCAGCGGCGTAGAGCAACACCACCCCCCAGTTCACACCATTATTCAGATCTTCCCACTTGACCAACCCCCCAACCAGAAAGGCCGCAGCACCCAAGATGGCGATGGTACCCATACCCACCCCTTCTGAGAGCCCAACCCAACCATAAAGAATAAGGAAAAACATAATGATGGAGGCGTAATGTTTCGCTTTTAAAGGTCCTTCAGCTTCAACTTGTGCCCTCAGTTTAGCCACTGCAGGGGCCAGATCTGAATGCTCAGGGCGGAAGGTAAAGAGCAAAATCATGGTTACAAAAGGTAACTGTAACAAAAACATGGGATAGGCGTAGATCATCCATGTCACATAATCAATGATCACCCCTTCAAAATCAGCCCAATAACCGATCATAATGGCGTTTCGTGCCCCACCGGATGGGGTACCAATACCAGCCACCGAGCAACCATAAGCGATCGAGAAGAGCAACACCGCTGCCAGATTACGCACCTTGGTCGGATCATCAGAGGTAAGCGTAATAAGGGTGATACCCACGGGCAACATCATGGCCGCCACAGTGTGCTCACCAATAAAGGAGGCCAAAAGACCAGACATCACGGAAATACCAAAGGCGATACGTGAAGTCTTGGTACCTGTAAAGCGGATGATAAATAGCGCAATGCGCTTATCCAACTTCTGTTTGACCACCGCAACAGCGAGCATTAGAGAGCCCATGATAAAGAGCACAGAATCACTCATCAGACTACGGGCAACATGGGAGGAGTTAATGCCCATCAGCAATACCTGCCCGATAACAATCAACAGGGCCACGGTAGGCAGGGGAACAGGTTCGGTCACAAAGAGAATGGTGGCCACCACGGTCATGGTTAAGACCACTCGCCCCTCTTCAGTCAACCCGTCGGGTAGGGGCATTAAAGTCAACATTAATGCGCCAACCAGCATGGCGATAAAGAACCATCTTTTCTCACGCAAATAGGCCACGGTGTAACACCTTGATCAAGTAGAGGAGAAAACAGGCCATATCCGTGGCCCAACCATCTTGGGTGATCCGTCACTCAGAAAAATGAGCCTTAGCGCATACCCAGAGCTTGAAGATAGAGGTGTAACAACGCCTCTTGCTCATCCAGTTCATGGGTATCCATTTTACGGATCTTGATCACTTGACGCATCACTTTGGGGTCATAGCCCAGGCTCTTAGACTCCTGGTAAATATCCCGAATGGCTTCAGCGATCCCTTTTTTCTCCTCCTCCAACCGCTCAATACGTTCGATCAGCTGTTGAAAGTGGCCTGCTTCGATGGGCAGGTTATCTTCTTCTTCATTGGATGCATTTTCTGGTGAATCGTTCAACATGGCCTCCATTCAAGCGCCACCATCAGCAGTGGCAATACCATCCATTCAGGCCAAACAGACCTGGAATGGATAGAATATATCCGAACTGCTCAAACAAAGCCAGAATCTGACACGGCTTGTTGAATCCAACCCCTTTGACTACACTCTTTAACCGAATGTTTGCTGCACTTTTTTGAATACAATCCAGATTAGGATTAAATGGTATGCCCCCTACCCGCACTTTTATAGCACTCGGAGCACTCTTTGCCCTAACAGCCACTCTCTTTGGTGCCTATGCCCACCATAGCTTACGACCTGAGCTGTTAAAAATTGATCGCTGGGAAGGGGTGGCCCTGGCCCTGCAATATCAGTGGTACCATGCCTTAGCATTGGTGGGGTTTGGGTTGTGGGTAAGCCATTTTAAGGTCGAAGGGAAACATCGGTTTATTGGCTGGCTCATGGTAGTTGGTGTCGCTTTGTTTAGCGGTATGATCTACTTACGGGCGATCAATCCTGCCTTTGAAATAGCCGCCAAACTGACCCCCTTAGGTGGCTTGTGCTTAATGCTTGCCTGGGGTTGGTGGGCCTGGGCGGCTTGGCAGACCCCTGCTGTATCAAAAGAGATTTAGCCGCACCAGAACCCAAGATAGACCACGCACACTCCACTTTTTTTCTAATAAAAGCCCCAAGCAACCCTATGCTGAATAGGCTTTCATACCAATGCATGTTGTAAAACAGCAACGCGTCACCATCCCCCCCTTTGATCATCAACAGGGATAAACCTGTACAGGGTACACCGTAATAAAAGCCCTGGCCTGAGATTATGTGCAGACGTCCCCCCTTTCACCCCCCCCCTTGACCCAAGAGGGGCAGGATCATCACACGTACAAGATGAGATAAAGCAAAAAATTGACATTACCTTCCCGCCTCCTCCCCGCCCTCACTTCGTGAAAAAAAACTTCTCAATCAAATAACCCCCTGTCTCTATAGGCAGATACAGAGGGTCATCTTAGCAGGCATCGCACACGGGTATGTTCTTTGCTTTTTGCATCGTGTTGTCTCTCAACACTCTTTGCAGGAGCCTGCGTTATGCCGCCGCTGCCAGAAACACCCCGCTTTGCGTTTAAAGAACTCCATACCTTTCGCTGGCTCCACAGCCTTAAGCAGCGGAAAGACCCATCCGCAGAAGCCCTCTATACAACCCTAGATTGTACGATTATGGGGATGAGCCAAGAGGATGCAGAGACCAGTAATCTTATAGCTTGGCTAGAACAGAGAGCAGAGCAAGACGATACCACCTGTCAGGTTTTGCTCTATATGATTTATGAAGAGTTTAGCCGCAGATCATCTCGCCCAGTTTTGTTATCTGGGCGTACCTCATCACACAGATTAAAGCCTGTTACGGATACTTATGCGTCTAAAGCCCAGACATGGTTAAACCGTGCGGCAGATCTTGGTTGTGCCGAGGCACAGTTTAGACTGGCGGAGATAGAACGTTATCAGGACAAAGAAAACAAGGGCTTTAGCTGGTATGAAAAAGCTGCTGAGCAAGAACATATGCTTGCTCAGCAACGCTTGGCAGAAGCTTACATATATGAGCTTGGTGTTCCCAAAACCTATTATATTGAACAGCTCGAAAAGTTTAAACGGAACCCTGTTGATCCATATAACCTTGACCCTTTCTATCATGCAGATCATGAATTTTCTGCTTACAGGGCGCGTAAATTTGTCGAGTGGATGAAGAAATCAGCACAGCAGGGCAATATAGAGGCCCAATACCTGTTAGGTAAAAAATATGCCCAAGGCTATAACGAGGACACAGAGGCCCCCAGCCATGAGACATGGCAAAAAGCCCATGACTGGCTGCAAAAAGCAGCGTTAGCAGGTCTCCCAGATGCTGCACATGAGCTAGCCTATCTTTACAACGAGGAGTGGGGTGGTCAGGCCAACCCTGAACAAACAGTGATCTGGATGAAAAAAGCGGCCCATCTAGGGATGACAAATGCCATGTATTGGTTGGCGGAAGGCTATATGCATGGCAAAAATAACCTACCCCAAGATCACAACCAGGCCTATCAATGGCTTAAAACAGGGGCTGATCATCATCACTATGCTTGCGCAAAGGCCATTATTCCCTGTTACCAAGAAGGGATAGGTACCCAAAAAGACCTTGAACAAGCAACTTATTGGGAAAACCGTATAGCCCTTTTAGATGACAACACCTCAACATGCAGCTCGAGAGATATAGGCGAAATCAATTTATTTCGCTCACCCACAGATATGCAATGGCTAACAGAAGAGGCAGAAAACGCCGATCCGGTGGCCCAACGCACTCTTGCCGGTATCTATGAATATAAGAAGATTGAACAGGCCATTGCACTCTACGAAAGAGCGGCAGCATTGGGAGATATGCCCGCTCAATTGGCGCTCTATAAGATCTACACCCAAAACCGATCACCTGACACAACGACCTGTAATCCTGAAAGAGCGCACCATTGGCTGATACAACGGGCACGGGCAGGAGATAGAAAAGCCCAAACACAGCTGGCATGTGATTATTTTCATGAAAAAAATATGAAAGGCCTTCGTAACAAGGCCCCTTATTGGTTTATGCAGGCCGCTGACCAGGGGTGTCGCACGGCACAGTACTATCTAGGTGCCATGCATTATTATGGAGAGATCCTAGCTGAGGATGCTGAAGAAGCACGGAAGTATCTACAACCCAGTGCTGAGAAAGGTGAGGCCAGTGCACAGTATCTGTTGGCCGAACTCTATAAAGGGACCTTTAACGAGGCCACCAAGAGCTTTTACTGGTTTGAACAAGCTGCGGAACAAAACAATGCTAAAGCCCAACTGGGGTTGGGCTTTCTCTATGCAGAAGGGCTAGGCACAGCTCAAGATTTTGCCCAAGCACACCACTGGTATACACAGGCTGCCAAAAACGGACAAGGATTGGCCCATAGAAACTTGGCTTACATGTTTTTTAATGGTCAGGGTGTGAAAAAATGTGCTCAGACAGCACTCTCTTATTTGGATGCTGCCGAAGAGATGGGGTCTGATATCACCGCCTTACGAGAAGAGATCCTCCTAAGCACGCAGTTTCCCCACACTCTGATTGCGCATTTGGAAAACTATGTATTCGCCACCCCCCTGCTATGGATGAAGCGTCTACTGGCCAATCGCCGTCAGCTGCCAACCCGAGGCAGTACCTCCTAAAGGGTAAAGCGCATGATGTGATTGATGGATAACAGCCTTAGTTACAGTCACTTACTTAATGAACACCAGTGTAATGTCTTCATTCTTTAAAAGCACATAAAAAAAGGGGTTGCCCATATGGACAACCCCTTTTGTATACTCACTGTTGAAAATGATTAAGCCATCAACAGTTTGTTCATACGCTTAACAAACTGATTGGGATCCTTCAACTGACCGCCCTCTGCCAGCAATGCCTGGTCATGAAGAACATGGGTCAGCTCCCCAAACTTATCCTCATCAGACTCACTGCTCAAACGCTTCAACAACGCATGATCAGGGTTAATCTCTAGAATACGCAGAGAGTTTGGCACTTCTTGTCCGGCCTCTTTAAGCAGGCGCTCCAAGGTTGCACTCATATCGTTGGTTTCGCCCACCAGACAAGCAGGAGATTCGGTTAAGCGGTGGCTCAAGCGAACCTCTTTCACTTCCGCTTCCAGAATTTTGGCCATACGCTCAGCAATCGGCTTCATCGCCTCTTCTTGCGCTTTTTCAGCCTCTTCATCCTTCTTATCTTCTGCATCCCCTTCAAACTTGGAGAGATCCAGCTCACCTTTGGTGATGGCCTGCAAGGGCTTACCATCAAAGTCGGTCAAATGAGAGACGGTCCACTCATCCACACGGTCAGAGAGCAGCAGAACCTCAATACCCTTCTTACGGAAGATCTCCAAATGAGGGCTTGCCGCACAGGCCTCATAGCTCTCACCGGTCACATAGTAGATGGCGTCCTGGCCCTCTTTCATACGCTCAACATACTCAGCCAGCGCAATTTTGGGATCTTGGACATCATCATGGGTTGAGCAGAAGCGGCACAGCTTGGCGATACGCTCTTTGTTGGCCGTATCTTCGATAATGCCCTCTTTGAGCACCATGCCAAACTCTTTCCAGAACGAGGCATATTTCTCAGGATCGTTCTTGAGCATATCTTCCAACATGCCCAGGACCTTGTTGACAGCACCCTTTTTAATGGCCTCAACCTGCTTGTTCTGTTGCAGCAACTCACGGGAGACGTTCAAAGGTAGATCGGAAGAGTCAATGACACCCCGCACAAAACGCAGGTAACGGGGCAGCAACTCTTCACTGGAGTCCATGATAAAGACACGGCGTACAAACAGCTTTAAACCACCGCGACGATCCCGGTCCCACATATCAAAAGGTGCACGACCAGGGATGTAGAGCAGCAGAGTGTACTCCATGCGCCCTTCCATACGGGCATGGACCCAATGCATGGGGTCTTCAAAATCATGCCCGACATGCTTGTAGAACTCCTTATACTCCTCATCGGAGATCTCACTTTTAGAGAGCGTCCACAGGGCACTGGCCTTGTTGATGGTCTCAAGCTCTGGGGTCTTAGGCGCTTCAGGCTCTTCCCCTTCAGCTGGGGGAGGAGGAGGAACTTCCTCAAGCATGCGCACAGGCCAGGTCACATGGTCGGAGAACTTGCGTACGATAGAACGCAGACGCCAGCCATCCAGGAACTCTTGCTCCTCTTCACGCATATGCAGGGTAATGCGCGTGCCCCGTTCAGCTTTTTCAAACTTCTCCAAGGTATAGCTGCCATCACCAGCAGAGATCCAGCGGTAACCTTCTGAAGCATCGGCACCGGCTTTACGGGTCTCCAAGGTAACCTTATCAGCCACGATGAAGCTGGAGTAAAAACCGACACCGAACTGACCAATCAGGTGGGCATCTTTTTGCTGATCACCCGTCAATGCCTTAAAGAACTCCTTGGTACCTGATTTGGCGATGGTACCAATATTGGTGATCACCTCATCATGGGTCATACCAATACCATTATCGATGATGGAGAAAGTGCCGGCCTCTTTATCAAACTCAAGTTTGATATTCAGCTCGCTGTCACCTTCAAACAGGCTATCATCGGAGAGTGCCTCAAAACGAAGTTTATCGTTGGCATCGGAGGCGTTGGAGATCAATTCCCGCAGGAAGACCTCTTTATTGCTATACAGTGCGTGGATCATTAGATCCAGCAACTGGCTTACTTCGGTCTGAAACTCATGCACTTCCGTCTCGGTGGCGGCACTCATGGGCTGCGTTCTCCCTGTTTATTCCCATACACCTTGTGGGGTATAGGCTGTTATATCTCTTGTTCAGAGCATATATGGGTAGCCCCGCGCCACTTTGCAACCGTCTAGGCAAAAAAAAGTTCACACCATGCAACTTCTTTGCACACGCAACAGACAAAAGAAGCCGATGTGCACACTATTTGCAGTAAAGCTTCGCACAGCCAATCAATTTTAAAATGACCTGTGGCCGGAAAAAAAATGATACCGACCGCACTCTCTTGAAAGGACACACAATGGGTATCTTCCGCGCCCTCCCCCTGCACCTATTTATGATGGCCGCATATTTTGCTCAGGTACAGTTCATGTATGCGGGCAATGCAGACAAGGCTATGGATGTTGTTGTCAAGCGGTTTGATCTGCTATCAGGGGCAACAATCACTTTAACCACAGGTGAAATTTTCATCATGGTGGCCATTTTCTTACTCTTTATTGAGATGGTCAAATCCACCAGCAGCAGCATGAGTTCAGTGATTGACCATATGATCTCCATGCTCTCATTTGTGGCACATTTGGGGTTGTTCTTGATGATTCCTATGGCAGGTCACCCCATATTCCTAATCCTGACACTGATCGCCTTTGTGGATGTCATTGCTGGCTTTACCATTACCATTGTTGCAGCCCGACGGGATGTCACAGTCGAATAAAGCAGGGCAGTACGATCATGGGTAAGATAAAAACGGGCATAGCTGATAAAGCTGTGCCCGTTTTCATTCATACACCCATTAAAGCCGTTGCAAACCAACAAGAACAGACAACCCGAACCATTTCTTTTGATCGTCTAAGCCGTAGAGAACCCTCCAGCGTGTTCATTCATCAACGCTTATTGACTTTAAGCTATGGGCCTCAATTAAAGCTCTCCACATAAATGATATAAATGGGATACCGCTTTAATCAATCCATTTTTTTACCTCGTTTATCGCTCCATGTACGTGCTTTTGCATTTCATCCTACAGAGACCACACTTTATTTTATGGTAATGATATAAGCAGGATTTACAGCCATGCTTTTATAATTAAACGAGATGTTTTTATATTTCGAAAAACATTATTCACACCTTTTTTATATTCGATCATGCAGGTATTAAACACCCACTCTCTTTTGCAGGTTAAACATCCCTCTTAATCTCTATAAAACCCTATTAATCTGGAACTTTTTACTAATGACTAAATCTAATCACTCCGATGAGTAATGACAAGTTTGCCTATTTTCGTATAAGCACACCGTTTTTCGTTCAAAACAGATCATAAATTACCTATAATTGGGTTGGTTTTGGCACTCGGCACAGGCGGCGACATATGAACGCAACAGATGATTCCATTGAAGAACTTGAATCGTATGATGAGGAAGATGATTCCGAATCAGGCGGGATGACTCGTTTTGGCATAACCCGTGGTCAAGCCATTGGCCTGTTTTCTGTGCTCCTTTTTATGATTGGTGGAACAACGCTCTACCTCATGGGTTTTCTCTCCATGGAAAATGCGTTTGATCTGGGAGACCGAGTCAACCAGACCGTTGAAATGGAAAAAGATAGCAAAGAGGTCAAAGAGTCCAAAAAACGTGATGAGGTCGCCATAACCGGCAAAAAGAGTCGAGCCTCACGAAAGAGCAGCCGTGCCTCTAAAAACCATTCACAAGCAGCTTCAAGCCAAAATGCCAGTCAGGGTGGACAACAGAGTGATCAACAACCTGTAGTTCAGGGCATCCGGCTAGAGAACATTCGTGTTGGCTCTTCCAGCAATCATTATCCACCTGCGCCAAAGGGGGAACGCCGGGCTTTATCCTCTCTATCCAACAGTGGCGAACATGCGCTAACGGGAGCACGGGTCGTGATGGAATTTTTAGACCGCAATGACAAACCAGTCGAACAGCGCACCATCAATCCTCTGGTGGTGGCTGGGGGGGTGCTTGGAGATGTGGAAAAACCCATAGCCCCAGGTGAAAGACGACCCTTTGCAGCCAGCCTGAACAACATCTCTTCCAGTTGGTCAGGAAAGGTACGTGCAACCGTAGAAGGCATGCAGTTTAAAGGATGGGACACCGCTGAACTACACCAGTAACACGGTACATCCTTCAGGCGGGACATCTGTTTTACGGACACTTTTTCGATAAATCAGTTTTTTTTACCGACTAATGTGGGATTTTATTTGATTTTTTTCTCTACTCATGCGATCCATGAGGCACTGTTTTCATTTTTTTATTCGATATTTGCTTAAACGCTCCCGACCGAGCGTAAAGGTGTGGCCTAAAAGCCACGCCTTTTTTTATTTATAAGTGATAAATAATTTTGTTCTCATCACTTGTCTGCTTTTTTACCTTTGATCTGTACCATCCCCCACCGCTAGACTTTCTATTCACATTACTTTCTGCGATAAGTTCCACACCTTTGGGGCGGGAACGCCCGCACCTTCCAGGCGACACCAACGGGTTATACTCATGTCCTTTACGCCCCAACAGCAGCATGCAATCTATGAGACCATTTTTAAACGTCGTGATGTTCGTAGTGAGTTTCTTCCCGACCCCATTCCGGATGATGTCTTAAGCCGGCTATTACTTGCAGCTCACCACGCCCCTTCAGTTGGTTTTATGCAACCTTGGAATTTTCTGGTAATTCGGGATCAAAAGGTTAAGCAGCAGATGCATCAAGCTTTTGAAAAAGCTAATTCTGAAGCTGCCGAGAAGTTTGAAAATGAACGGGCACAGATGTACCGCAGCTTAAAACTGCAAGGCATCATGGAAGCACCAATCAATCTCTGCATCACCTGTGATCGTGATCGCTGTGGACCTGTTGTCTTAGGCCGTACACATATGCCGGAAACAGATCTGTACAGTAGCGTCTGTGCCGTCCAAAATTTATGGCTTGCAGCTCGGGCTGAGGATGTTGGGGTTGGATGGGTCAGCATTGTAGACCCAGATGCGTTAAAATCGATTTTAAATATCCAAAAGGACAATATCGTACCCGTTGCTTATCTGTGCATCGGTTATGTCTCTCACTTTCATGAGACACCTGAACTGGCTCAAAAGGGGTGGCGACAGCGCTTGGACCCAGCCTCTTTGATCTATTATGATCAGTGGGGTGAACAGCAAAGTGAAGAGAGCTTGACTCAAGCTTTGCACGAACAACAACAACGCTTAATCCCGTAAAAACAGTGCCGTATTGAGATGACAGTGCTCAAAACCCAATCACCATAATGTGGCAACGCCTGACAGACAGAACCTAAGCCCCCTCCACACTTTCGGGATAATCTAGAGCTTGGCCGCTAAAAGCAGCGATTTAATAAACCAAAGAGCACCTAAAGACCATCCTGCATTTCAAACACCAATAACCCTTCGCTTTTGTGCGCGGACTTATAAGCATGACAGCTTTGGCCTGCGACAAACCTGCTCAACATCCCGATAAAACGTGTTCGAGAGGAACAGAACATGGGGCAGATCCAACACTCTCATACCCAATTATTGGATCTGCATTTTATGCTAAGTAAAAATGTAAAGAGTGAGCGCTATGTAGTAATGAAGAGACACGGCTCAATGTTTAACCCTACCTCTATTAGCTTTTTTGTATAACAGCCTTCAAAGACTGCTCAACCTGCTGCAAGCCACCCTGTTTGCGGATCTGGCCCAACATCGATTGAAAACGCGCCCGATACGGTTGAGAACTCTGCTGGATACGAACACTCTTAATACCTGGGAGTTGTACCAGAGCTTTTTGGAAGTGGTTATGGTCAAGAACTTTTTGTGCCAAACGAGGGCGAGGAGAGTGTTCGGGGTTAAGTACCGTCAAAGTGGCTGTACCCGACTTTAGCTTCACCGTAAAAGGGAGTGCAGCCATGATGCGAGGGTCCGTATGGCGGAAGATAGCCTGCACGGTTACACCAGCACCCGCCCGCCCTTGACGCTTTTGATCATAAACTCGGGTAAAAATTTGGGCGTTCTGCCCCGAGTGTAAGGCGCGGAACAGAACTTGTGTATCACTGCCCTGTTGTTGCCGTACAGCGTTTGCCAGAACCTGACGCTGTTGGCGATAGGCCATCTGCACCGCCTGTTGTTGACTGGCTTTGGCCCCCAGCATAGCGCCCCATCGATTCTGGTCTAAAACTTCAACCCGAACCTTTCGACCTTTCACTTGCTGAACCTGAAAGGGAAAGAGCTCAAGCCCAGGCTGACTAAGCAAAGCTTGCTGAAGCTTTTTGGCCATATCACCACTGTGGGCATACAACGGAAAAAGCAGCGCAACAAAGACCAAAAGCAAACGTAGATGGAGCATGGTGCTATCCTTGGATACCAGAAGAACCAACCCGCCAACGATGACAGGCTCTTACCAAGGGTATCTGTGCAGGAACTGCGCCTATTTACGTTTTAGCCGATAGAGTGCGGAGATATCCTCTTCACCATGACCTTGTTCAATAAGCTGTTCATAAGCACCCATGGTGTCAGAAAGAAAGGTGTCGTCAAGCCCAGATTGAGCTGTCATGGTGTGACAGATGCGCAGATCCTTAAGGTGATGGGCTACTTTAAACCCTGCAGGAAACTGATCTGCGACCATGGTGGAACCCCGGTGTTCTAAAAACCAGTTACCCGCAGCACCACCACGTACAGCATGAATCAATTTATCCATGGGTAGGCTAAGCGCATCCCCCAAAGCCAGCGCCTGCGTGACCGCTTGATTCACCCCAGCCACCATCACCTGATTCACCGCTTTGGCAACCTGGCCAGACCCTACAGGCCCCATATGAGTGACTTGGGACGTCATGGGTTTTAATAGAGCCCCAATCAGCTCCAGCGCATCTTTATCACCACCAACCATCATGGAAAGCGTGCCTTTTTTTGCCCCTTCAACACCACCTGTCACAGGTGCATCTAAAAAAAGGACCCCTCTTGAGCTGAGCTGTTCGGCACAGCTTATGGCTGTTTGAGGATCTACGGTGGAGCAATCCACCACAATTTTACCAGGCGTTAATCCTGGTAATAGTTTTTCCATAACCTCAAAGAGATCTTTATCTTCAGACACACAGGTAAGGATCACCTCACAACGTCCTGCCAGTGTGGCGGGGTCGGTAGCCACAGCTACACCACTTTCCTGCTCAAAAGCACCCGCTCGGCTGATGGTACGGTTCCAGACAGCCTCCAATAAGTTGGCCCGATGCAGATTCATGGCCATACCCCAGCCCATCGCCCCCAGACCGATCACACCAACTTTCATACCTGCCCCCTTGAGGCTGTACCACAACTTAATAGTTACCGTGTACCACCGCAAAGTGGTCCAACAAGGTTCCCATACCCTCTGGCAATGTTTCACGCACAGCACGGAAGATCCAATCACCTTCACTGCGGTACAACAAACCTAACAACCAACCGTACTCACCCTCACCACCAGGGTGGATTTCACGATGAGCCAGCTCTATGGGCTCACGGCCTGGTAGCACCAGACCAAAATGGGCTCGACGCAGCATACCCAAGTGACTTTTAGGGATATCCTCTTGTGGTATGGTCGCTGAAAAAACAATCTGTACAATATCGTCAGGTATGCTCTCAAGCCGAATATTCATGCGCTCTTCTGCACTACGGCTTTCATTGGCCTGATCATCTCCCATATGCACAATAGATCCACAAGGAGACTCTTGGTTGTTAAAGAAAATCATCTGCCCATCAATGAGCATACGCTCTTCCATACCCAGCATGACGGCAGAGATATCCATATCCATCATCTGTGCACTGGCCTCTTCATCCCGCTCCCACTGGTACCATAGCTCAAAGGATGAAACCGCCTTACCCTCATGGGTAAGAAAGAAATCTTCATCTAACTGCAATTGTGTCGACATCCGCTTTTCGCCTCCTTGGCGTGTCCAGCTTTTGACACCCTACACAGACCCCTGTCCCATACTCTTTGTACAGCTTAACAAAGATCCCAACCCTATGTAACCGCGAAACAATCCAAAAAGTATGAACAGCCACAATCCATGAGAAGAAACCCTAATACTTTTCATAAAAAAACCGCCCCTAAATAGGGGCGGTTTTTTATTCAACACACTGTAAAGTGAGGCTTACAGCTTAGAAGCGTGAGCTTCCAGGTACTTAGCCACACCTTCAGTGGAGCCTTCCATACCGGCATCACCATCTTTCCAACCTGCGGGGCATACTTCGCCGTGCTCTTCAGTGAACTGCAGAGCATCGATCATACGCAGCATTTCGTCGATGTTACGACCCAAAGGCAGATCATTAACGACCTGGTGGCGTACCACACCCTCTTTGTCGATAAGGAAAGAACCGCGCAGCGCAATAGCATCGTTGAACAGGACATCATAGTCGCGGGCGATCTGCTTGTTCAGATCTGCAACCAGAGGATACTTAACCTGACCGATACCACCATTGTTGACTTCGGTATTTTTCCAAGCCAAGTGGCTGAAGTGGGAATCGACGGAGCAACCCAGCACTTGAACGTTGCGCTTTTCGAACTCAGCCAAGCGGTGATCAAAAGCAATCAGCTCTGAAGGACAAACAAATGTGAAGTCCAAGGGATAGAAGAACAGTACGACGTACTTGCCCTTGTAATCCGACATGGAGATCTCTTCAAAAGAGTTGTCAGCCATGACGGCTGTCGCTTTAAAATCTGGGGCTTGCTTGGTTACCAGAACGCTCATCGGAAAACTCCCTATACATCAGTAAAAAAGAAAAATCCAAAACCCCATTACGGGGATATTTAACAAAGTTTAAGTACGCAACAACTTGCCGCGTCGAAAGACAAGATACAAACAAGAATGTTGATCGGTCAACAATAATTTTCCCCTAACCTGCTTTTTTTTAGCATAGGATAAGACTATACATTCAATAGCTTCACACTATCCACATTTATCAATATTTATCATACACTTAAACAAGAACAATAAATATCAGAAAGCGGCCAGGAAATGTAAGCTCCAACGCCGTTAGCGCCAAGCTGAATGGATTACGTGGAGACAGGGAGCAATGCCAACCTTAAAGGTTGCTCCGAGACGACAGGTTGCAATTGAACCTGAAAAGCCTCCGTAGTCTGGCCATTCAATACCAACTTCTCGGTATCGTGCAGTATGCGCCCTGTCTGAAAAATCTCCCGTATGGCCAAACGCACATAAGAAGCCGACTGCTCATAAGACCAAGCCGCCACGGTCATCTCCAGCTCATATCCTGTAAACAGAGACAAACCGACGGTTTCACACCACCCACCTGTTTCAAGGTCCGAGGCGTGAAAACCAATCCAATGCGTTTCGGGTAGATACGATGATGCTTCAGGGTCCCCTTCCTGCTGCTTTTCCATGGCGGTAAAGATCTGATTGGCATACCCCAAATACTCTGCCCAGGAACAGAGCATACCGCTATGGTTCCAAAAAGCCCCCAAAGGTTGGATCTTCTCCTGCAACCCATCCCCCAAAAAAGCACAGAAGTGCATAAGACCAACCCCAGCAGAGATGGTCTCTTCCAAGCCACTGCCCTGCCCACCCGACAGTTCAGAAACAATCCAATGCCCTTGATGGCTGGTCACCAGCTCCCGCAAAGCCTCACCTTGTGGGCCATAATTCAAAATTTTTTCAAAACTATCCTCAGCCATCGGCTGATCCAGAGGCATAATCGCATAGGTACGCCCCATACATTTCACAATGGCTGATCCGCCCTCTTCGTCATGGGCGCTGGCAATAATCTCAAACGCTTCTGCGGGTAGATAGTGAGAGAGTGCCTGTTCCAGCATAGCTCGAGTTGGATCCACATTCTGACCAAGAAGAAGGGTCTGTAAAAAAGTGGTTGCTGAGCTAGGCACAGGGCTTGTCTCGTCACCTGTTGTGCAGGAAGGTTGCGTAACTTCCGGTAATTTATCAGACATCACTTTCACCTAAATTCAAAGAGAGCATCAAAGGCACATAGAAAAAGAACGACTCCTACCCAGAGCCGTTCTTTACGAATGCGCCAAAAACCTTACATACTTAACTTAACAGTTCAACCCGCAGGTGTCGGCACCAAGGCAAAACGGAGAGCTTGCTCGGTATCCGTTAGGGGGCACGCCTGCATACTGAAATACTTCACCATATCATCGGACAGTCCCACCATCTCACCTTTACGTAAGACATGCCCCGTACGGTAAACATACCGCACCGCCAACATCATAAATGCCGCGACTTGCTGATAGTCCCAATGGGGTACGGTCATCTCCCATTCGTATCCAGTAAACAGTTCTAACCCCTTACTCAGACACCAGCCCCCTTCAGGGCGATCTTCAACATGAAGCCCTATCCACAAGGTATCGGGCAACAGTTTGGCGGCTTCTTCATCGTCTTGCGCCTGTTTTTCCATGGCGGCAAAGGTATCATCCACCTGATCTTGATAGTCTGCCCAACTCACCAGCATTTCACTGGAGTCCCAATAGACCCCCATGGCCTGCACATGGTCTTTTAGCCCCCCTGCGACAAAAGCAGACAGGTGCATTAACTGAACGGCAGCCGTTATAGAGGCACCCAAACTATCATTACTCAGCTCCCCCACTTGCCGCACACCCCAATGGGCTTGGTGCTGTGCGACCAAACTGGAGAGCTCTTTATCTTCTGTAGCATGGGAAAGTGCTTCGGTAAAACGATCCTGCGCCATAGGCTGATCCACAGCGTGGATCTGGTAGCGACGCCCAAAACAGCGTAGTGAGACAGAACCATCCCCTTCCTCCATGATCTGCTCAAAAAGCTGAGGGGGTAATGATTGCTGCAGTGCCTGCGTGATCATGGCTGCCGTTGGCACACAAGGTTGCGCTAGCAGTAGCGTCAACTGAAAGGGCGGCCTTGGTTTTTTGACCACCTCCTCCTCAGGCTCTGGTACTTGAACGTCAGGCACACCGACCAGGGATAATGGTTCATCCTGGGTTGCCGGTGCTCTGGCTGGTAATTTACGGGTGCGTTTTTTCACAATGGTCGCCTTTTAATTCGATAGAAAAACATCTTGCGCACCCCATCACCTAAAAGAGCCAGCTTTAACCACCTAGGCTAGGCGGATTAACGCTTAACCAACGGTCTGCTCTTTGGTTTTTAAGAACCGGACCTCAGGAAAATTCTCTTGAGCGGTATTCAGGTGCCAAGCATTACGTGCCAGGAAAACCGGAGCGCCATCATGATCTTCAGCCATATCTGCCTGCTGGCGATCAACAAACTGCTTGAGCATGCGATGATCATCTGCTTCAACCCAGCGTGCGGTATGAAGCTGGGTCGCCTCATAATGAACGGGAATACTGTATTCTGTTCGAATACGGTCCCCCAACACTTCAAACTGCAACGCCCCCAAGACACCGATAATCCAGTCACCACCAAGGTTGGCCTTAAAGACACGTGCGGCCCCCTCCTCCCCCAGCTGTACCAAGGTTCGACCAAGATGCTTCGCCTTCATAGGATCATCCGGTCGCACCTTACGCAGCATTTCAGGGGCAAAACTTGGAATACCTGTGTACTGAATAAGTTCCCCTTCGGTCAGGGTATCGCCAATACGTAGGTTGCCATGGTTGGGAATGCCCAAGATATCGCCAGCATAAGCTTGCTCTGCCCGTTCGCGGTCTTGAGCCAGGAACAGTACGGGATTATGCAAATTCAGGGTTTTTTGTGAACGTACATGTTTGGCTTTCATGCCCCGCTCAAACTTACCCGAACAGATACGGAAAAATGCAATACGATCCCGATGCTTGGGATCCATGTTTGCCTGAATTTTGAAGACAAAACCACTGAACTTATCTTCCGCAGGCTCTACATCCCGTTCCTGGGCTTTTTGGGTACGGGGAGAAGGAGCGTGTTTACCAATGCCCTCTAAAAGCTCCTGCACACCAAAATTATTGATCGCACTGCCAAAGTAGACCGGTGTCAAAGTGCCCTCTCGGTAAGCTTTAAGATCAAACGGAGGGCATAACGCCCGGGCCATCTCCACATCTTCCCGCAGTTTTTCAGCCAGATCTTCTGAGAGCAACTCATCAATCTTTGGATCATCCAACCCCTGGCACTGTACCGTCTCGGTCACGCGATCACGGCTTTTTTCCATAAACAACAACTGATCGTTGAATAGGTCGTAACACCCTACAAAGTTACGCCCCATACCAATGGGCCAACTGGCCGGGGTAACCTCCAATGCCAAAGCTTGTTCAACCTCATCAAGCAAGGCAAAAGGGTCCTGCCCCTCACGGTCTAGCTTGTTAATAAAGGTCGTAATAGGGATATCTCGTAGACGGCACACTTCAAACAGCTTACGCGTCTGTGTTTCAATACCCTTTGCGGCATCCAACACCATAACGGCTGAGTCAACAGCGGTTAGCGTGCGGTAGGTGTCTTCACTAAAATCCGCGTGTCCGGGTGTATCCAGCAAGTTGAAGGTGTGCTGACCATACTCAAAGGTCATCACCGAAGCTGTCACCGAAATACCCCGCTCTTTTTCCACCTTCATCCAGTCCGAGGTCGCCCGGCGCTGTTCACCACGGGCTTTAACGGCACCCGCCATCTGAATGGCACCACCAAACAACAACAGCTTTTCTGTCAGGGTGGTTTTACCCGCATCCGGGTGGGAAATAATGGCGAAAGTGCGGCGTCTTTCAATAATTTCCGCCAGCTCTCCAGGGGCATGGGACACGATACAGCTCCTTACTCAGTTATTCGATAGCCGCCAAGCATAGTCGTTGTCTTGCTTAAGCACAATCATCCTACCTGCACATAAGAAAAAAGCTTACACCACCCCCCTCAACCCAAACAACGGCCTATTTCTTGCATTATCAACTACTGATATCTTGAAATTTAATGTCCAACCTCACCATATTGTGAGGTTTTAGGGGGAGAAAAACCTTGGAAAATAGACTGTTAAGCTTCAGTGAGTGGCTAACCACACAAAGCCGCCACATGGAAATTGGTATCCGTTTTTTGGCAGAGAAAGTGACACGCCATATTGAATCCGGGCTAAGCTACACCCTGCCCTCGGGCAAGGAGAGCACCAAAGCTTGGTACAATTACGCAGATCCTGAAAATCCAGATCGTGTACGATTTATCGTCGATACAGCCATTACAGAATACCGCAGCTACTGTAAGCAGTGGGCTTCCACCCCCGGTTAAGCCATCAAAGTAGCCGCACAAAAAAAGAGGGAGACATAACCATGCCTCCCTCTTTTTTGTTAAAACACTAACAAAAACTGCTGAATGATCAAGCCTTAATCAGCTCTCTTTTTGTGCGTGATAGTTGTCTAGATCTTCCTGTAGCGACTCACGGCTAAACCACCAATCCTGCCCCACCATATGCTCGATCATCTCCATGACAAACGGGATAAAGTGATCAGGCTGGTCCAACTTATTGTCCGCCACCCAAGCTTTAAAGGCCTCTTCTCCTTCAACACCTGCCCCCTCTTTAGCAGCCAGTTCAAACATCTGTTGAACTTGATTGACCGCAATAGGATGCTCTGGATCTTCTAAACCTTTATTCTGGCAGACTAAGTTAGCCAACGAAGCCAAAGGCCCCGCTAAAATATGCTTTTCGCCCAACATGGTTTGTAAGGCAGAGAGGGAGGTGGTGACATCCAGAATATCGATCTCTGCCTTTAGTGCTACCCAGATACGCTGCCCCATGGCTGCATGCACTTTTGGGTTGCTCTCACGGGTAGAGAGGTAAACCAGGGTGTCAAAGACTCGCTCCCACTGACCAGCCTTAGAGAGCTGAGTCACCGCATTGACGTTAATCGCCCAATCTTCTTCGGGAGAACGCCCACCCTCTTCTGCCTCTTCCGCCAACCCTTTTTCCTGGGCAAACTCCTTGCCACGGGCAACTTGGATGTTAAAGATGCCCCGATTCTCATCACCATTTTGCTCAGTCATCAACCAAATCCTTCATACAGAGCAGCGCCTAAACAGCTACTGCAATCATCATCATAGGCGTTCAATCTTGCATTATCACAAAACTGAACCAGAATTATTTATCGTCACCGCTCCCCCCCAGACCATGGGTATGGTAGGCTGTTTGCAGGAGAATGGCAAAACAGGATCCTAAATAGACGGATAGAGACCTTGAAAGACCTTTTGACCAATATTTTTAAACTACAAGCCAAACGGGCTTTCAAAAACCCGGCGCAAATCCATTTTTCCCTGGTCGGCCCCTTGTTAAAAAGCTTGGGCTGGGCCACGGAAAACCCCATGGAGGTGGAGTGCGTTCATCCTCAGACCGATGGAAGTGGCAACCCGTTCCCAGGTTTTCTTTTAAAATTAGAAAATCAGACCTCATGCACGGTGGAAGTTCACCCGCAGGGCAGTGTGGATAAAAACATTCGCCCGACGCTAGACCCCCAAGCCCCTTTCCATATGCTCACAGATGGTCGTATTTGGCGCTGCTTTTATCGCGCCGAAGGGGCTGCTGAACCCGCACAGTTCAAAGCCTTTGAACTGAAACCGGAGAGCGTTGGCGATGCCATGAACCTTCTGCAGGGGGTTTTTCAGCGCGATGCACAGTCAACAGGAGCCGCCGCACAAAAGCTGAATAAAAACCGTCAGAGCCAGACCAACAAAAAATTGGACGCGCTCCGTGGGCTGATCCCCAAAGCAGAAGCCATTTGCGATAAGCCCCCCCACCCCAAGATGGATCAAGCCATGATTCATCTGATCAAAAAAGCGGGCTGGACCGGCATATCCCGAGCAGAGTTAGATCAGGTTCTACAAGAGTACAGCCCACCCCCACCACCTGAACCAAGCTTTGACGATGACCCCATCTTCGGCATGGGTAGCAGTAAGGCCGAGGGTAATGAAGCTGTCCCCGCTCAAGCTGCTACGCTGGTCCGCCAAGAAAACTGGATTGAACCGGTCACAGGGATGGAGTTTATCTGGGTACCTGGTGGAGAGTTCATCATGGGCAGCCCTGACAGCGAACCTGGCCGCCAAAAAGATGAAGGCCCCACCCACCAAGTTACTCTGGATGGGTTTTGGTTAAGCAAATTCCCCCTCACCTTGCCACAGTGGCAGATGGTGATGGAAGGCGGCCCTCGTATGGCAGGCACCCCGGCCTCCCCTGGTGATAAAGAAAAACCACCACAACTACCGGCTGACACCATTGTTTATGAAGAGCTCCAAACCTTTATGGACAAACTGGTCATGCTGGGTGGCGGTGGTTCACGCCTGCGTATTCCCACAGAAGCGGAGTGGGAGTTTGCCTGCCGAGCGGGTACGCAGTGGCGTTGCTTCTTTGACCCTAAAGATAAAAAACAACGGCTTGAAGATTACACCTGGATGGTTACCAATTCGGGAGGTGAGATCCAACCTGTTGGCACCAAAAAACCCAACCCTTGGGGATTTCATGACATGCTAGGGCTGGTTTGGGAGTGGGTTTCAGATCACTACTCCCTCTACAGCTCAACCGCGGTCACCAACCCTACAGGCCCGGCCAACCCAACCCGCGAGGGTATTCATGTGCGCCGTGGCGGGAGCTTCCGCAGTAACGCCAAAGCCTGCCGTTCGGCCCGCCGAAACCAAGCGAAGGTTGATGCTTTAGAACTGCAAAACAGTGGGGGTGTGGGCATTCGCTTTGCACGCTTTATTCCCAAGGATGAGGAAGATTCTTAATCCTTTTACGGGTGTCTGGCTTGAAGAATGAAGCATAAAAAAGGCCCCCTGATCACGTGTCAGGGGGCCCTTTTTTAAGAGAGCTCACAGCCATAGCATAAAGGTGGTTACAGCGCACCAACACGCTTTAATCGCGCTTCAACCGCAGCCCTCTGCTCAGGCTTGGCATAGAGGTAACCCTGCACCTCAGGACATCCCCACTTCTTAAGTAGCTGGCTCTGTTCAGGCACCTCAACCCCCTCTGCCACGACTTGCTTACCGAGGTTATGACACAGTTGAATAATGGCCTGACACACCGCCGCATGTTCATTCTCGACCGCAACATCATCAATAAAACTCTTATCAATTTTTACTTTATCGATGGGTAGTGCCGTCAGATAAGAGAGCGATGAATACCCCACGCCAAAATCATCCAGTGCAATACTTAACCCCTCAGCCCGTAACGCCAACAATTGGGCTTTGCCCTGTTGCAGGTTCTCTAATAAAGCGGTCTCGGTTATTTCCAACTCGATGAGATCTGCACTCAGTTCATACCGATCCAACAGCTCCTTTAATAGTGGCGTCAACGGCTCCTGTTTTAGCTGAACGGCGGAGATATTAATGGAGACCTGGGGAAGCACAAAACCCGCCTTTTTCCAGAGTTGAAGCTGTTCACAGCACTGTTCAAGCACCCAGCGACCGATGGGGAGAATTAACCCTGTCTGCTCAGCTAAAGGAATGAAGGTTGCTGGTGAGATAAAACCTTTATCCGGGTGATACCAACGGATCAAAGCTTCCAAGCCACTGACCTGACCTGTAAGCAAGGTGAATTTAGGCTGAAAAACCAGGGAGAACTGATGCTGCTCAAGGGCTTGCCGAAGGTCATACTCCAACGCTCTGCGTTGCTGAACTTCATCAGAAATGCTTTGATCAAAATAGCGATACTGACCATCCCTAGCGGCCTTACTACGGTACATGGCCATATCTGCATTTTTTAGGATGATATCTGGGTGATCACCATCCTCAGGAATCATGGCAATTCCTATACTGCACCCAGAATGAATCAACGCCCCATCTTCCCGAAAAGGCTGTGTTAAGGCATGTTGAACCCGTTCGGCCAGATGACCGGCATCTTGTCGAGCCGATAGATTCCGTTGAATAATGGCAAATTCATCGCCCCCAAAGCGGGCCACAAGGTCCCCTTCGCGTAGACAGTCCGAGACACGATGACTAACGGCCTGCAGAAGCTTATCCCCCACATCATGGCCCAGGGTATCATTGACATCTTTAAAGTGGTCCAGATCAAAAAAGAGTAAGGAAGCCCGCTGCTGCTGCTCACGACACTCATTGAGCACCATGATCAATCTTTCATTGAAATAGCTACGGTTAGGCAACCCGGTTAAGGAGTCGTGCGTGGCCATATGGGCCAACCGCTGTTCGGCTTTTTTAATGCCTGTTATATCTTCTTTAATGGCCAGATAGTGGGTAATCTCCCCTTGCTCATTACGCATAGGTGATATGGCCATTAACTGCCATAACTCCCGCCCATCTTTGGTTTTATTTAGCACCTCGCCATGCCAGTTCTGACCTGAAGTAATGGTTTTCCATAGATCTTCATAGAACGCCTCTGACATCTTACCGGAGCGTACCAGGGAGGATTTCATCCCCACAGCCTCTTCCAAGCTATAGCCTGAATGGTGACAAAAGGTGGGGTTGACATAATCGATGATGCCCTCTGTATCGGTAATCACAATCTCTGTCGGGCTCTGCTCTACCGCATAGGAAAGTTTGCGGATTTTTTCTTCCTGCAACCGCTTGCTGGTAATATCCCGCAAGACCAAATTAAAACCACCTTCAGGCATGGGACGTATGGTTAGGGCTAAAATTCGCCCATCCAGCAAGGTCACCTCCCCTTGCCAATGCCCTTGAGCAAACCAACGTTCTGCCTCTTTCCGCCAGGGGTGATCACCTGCTTGTGCCGTTTTCCCCTGCCTTTGCCACAACCAAGCTAGCAACGCATCAAAGGCCACCCCCTTACGGCATAAGGAGGTGGGAAGAGCCAGCAAATCTGTAAAAAGGGTATTCCAAAGCTGTAATTGGCGAGATTTATCAAAAAGAGCAACCCCCTGCCCCAGGTTATCTAGCGCGCCCTGAACCAAGGCTAAGTTCTGCTCTGTATCCCGCTGTCTGCGCAACATCTCCCGACGTTTAACATTACTGATATCACTGGCCAACAGGATCAACCCCTCTTCCTTACCTTGGTCGGAAAACAGTATGGATCCCCGCACCAAAAAAGGTGGGCTTACAGCCGCCTCAACTGAGCGCTGCACAAAACACATCTCCTCCTCAAAATCGGCATGGCGGTAGATCGCCTCATACAGCACAGGGCGCACACTACCCTCAGGTATGGCAAGTTTTTCTTTTAAATCCCTAATCTGTTGCTCCTGACAGAGCTGATCCAGGGTTAACCCCTCCACAGCATCCAAAGTACAGCCCAATATTTTTAAAGCCTGCTGGTTGGCCATACGAATATGCCCACGGGGCCCTGTAACCAAGAGCACATCATTAAGGGCATCATTAATCCGCCCCATCAGATCTTTGAGTTGTCGCAGATCCAAACTCTGCTGTTCAATGCTCTGCTTGCCCCGCTCTACTTCTTGGAGCATGCCATCCATCTGCTCCAAGGTAACATGCATCTTTTTTTGCTGGGCTAAGTTGGCTTGTCGCAGCGCGGACAGTTCCTGTTGTAATTCCTGTAAGGAGGCTTCTTCCAGGCTGGCATCCGTTGGTTCTGGTCGCTGTGACTGTAGATAAAAAGCACCATGTTCCCGTGTCACCGTACGGGCCAACCCACCCTGGCCAAACAGGGGAAAACGTTCACCATGATGCTGACACCGTATATACCCACCCTCATCGACATGAGCATGCAGCAGGCTGTTACCTTGGTGGGGGCACCGTTCTGGTATGGCCAGTAGCTGATCGCCATGCATTAGAATAACAACCGGCTCTGGGCCACCAAGCGGATGAATAGGCACCATGCCACGCCAGCGCAGCTGGTCACCCTCGGTGCAGACTTTCACATCCTCAATCGGTGTCCCATCAACGGTCACATGCACTCTCCAACCATCATCTTTGCAACGTAATGCTGCAGCTGTACAACAGCTTGATCAACCGCCTCTAGCGCCTGCGAAGAGAGGCGATTTTCAAAGACCTGCGGCCCATCCACCCACCCTAAGAGAAGGTCCACCTGTTTAGGTGGTGCACCTTCCAGCGCAAAGGGCAACATACGTAGCAGTTCCACTACCCCAAAATCATGACTGACCAAAGGCAGGTCTGCTGAGGTCTGATCCAGTAGTTGCCCCATACTCAGCCAACTGACCGACCCTGCCTTTTCTGTGCCTCCACGTGCTGAATCAATAAGGACCACATGACTGGCACCCTCCAGCAGCGGCAGGGCATCTAAGCCCATGATCCCCCCTTCTAACAGCCGTACCTGCTCAGGCCAATCCTTCTGTTTCAGCGCATGGATGACCCCATGACCAAAGCCATCATCACCATGGATAGGGTTCCCTAAACCGATCAGGTGGATCATGCGAACCCCGCAGGGGTAAAACGATACTTTTTACCCGTGTTCACACTGTGTACCGTACAGACTAAGCAGGGGTCGTGACTGCGGATGACATGACCCAACATGATGGGATCATCAGCATCCTCCATCGGCAAGCCCAACAGGCTTTCCTCCCAATGGCCCCGACGTCCGATCACATCTCTGGGGGAGGCATTCCAAGCGGTGGGGGTTACGATCTGATAGTGGCTGATTTTTCCCTGCTCAATCTTCACCCAATGCCCCAAGCTTCCACGGGCCGCCTCCAACAAACCATAGCCTTGTCCGTCACCATGGATCTTGCTGGGCTCCATATAAGGTTCATTCAAGTTATCGGGCTGTTGCAACTCATTAAGGGTCTGCCGCATTTTCAATAACGTATCTGCCTGTCGCTGGAAACGACTCAACTGCCTTAGCCAAGCTGAACCTTTATCTGAGCCATGCAGTGCCCGAATAAAAGGATCACCATCCACAAGCAGTTGTGAAAGGGGTCCGGTTTGCATAACACGATCATTATATCGTGGTGCTTTAGACCAGCTATAACGGTCACTCTCAGGAAGATATTTCGGTAGGGTCTCACCCTTCCAGGGATGTTTTGGGGTGGGGTCGGTCTCATGATACCAAGCGTGGGAGAGGTCCTCAGTGATCTCAGACTGGTCAAAAGGTTCAACGACACCAAGGTTGCCATCATATACACCTGACGCCCGCAGTGTCTGTCGCTTGGTATAGGGTGGCGACCAGCTTTGTGGATTGGGAAAGCTGCCATAACTGAGATAATAATGGCTACCCATACCCACCCTGTGTAAGCCAATATGACGGCATGCACGACTGAAAAGGGATAGGGCAGCCTGGGGTTTTTCCTCAAGCCATGTTTCAAACTGTGCGTAGGTCTGTACCTGTTGCCACTGTTCCAGCGACCCACCCAGAATACGGGTTTCAAACCAACGTATATAGTTTTCGAGCAGTGCGCGACTCTCCATCAGACGGCGAGCAGAAAATAGTGATGTCACCCCACCAGGAACCATATAAGAAGAGTGAGGCCATTGCCCACCAAACAGCGCTACAATTTTTATAATGTCCCGACTATTAACCACAGCTTCTTGGAAAATATCCCCTGCAAAGGGCGCAAAAGCCTGTGCCGTATCCTCATAACCTGGTATGGATGCATAGCCCGGCCTTGCCAGATCTGTGCAGAACATTAAAAAGGTTTGCCGGCAGTCCGACTGGACCTCTTCCGCCATCAGGCAGAGATTTCGTATACGGGTCGCATTGGCAGGTACCGGCACCCCAAAAGCCTGCTCCAACGCCATAACCGCACTATAAAGATGTGCGGTCCCACAAATACCACAAATACGCGGCGTAATGGCCAAAGGGTCTTGAGCATCTCGTCCCAATAAAATCTGCTCAAAACCACGGTAGAGGGTACCAATGCAACGGGCATCCACCACCCTGCCTTGATCCACATCTACCTCCAGCTCCAGATCCCCCTCCACCCGGTTCATGTTTAGGCGTACGGTTTCAGCCATGACCAATCCTACCGTTCTGCCCACAACCTGAGCTTAGGGGGGAAACGCACAGCACGTTGATCGGTTTGCTCATGGGTCCATCTCCCGTTTCACCACCCGTTTTGGTGCGGCATCCCTAGCCAACCCCTTGTATGCCATATAATTTGGTCGCTCGACACCCAAGGGTAGAACCGAGGGAACATCCCCAACTTTTTTGGTGCGAAACAGCGCGGTATCTTGTGGAAAATTAGGCATGGTGCAGCCTAAACAGGGGGTGCCTGCGCGGGTTTTACTGTTTACACCATTCCATAACTCGGTGTTACAGGTGGACAATGTGACAGGCCCCTGACAGCCTAAATTAAAAAACAAACACCCTTCATGGCCAAATTCAATCTCCTCAATATCATATTCATGGTACTCGTTCCGGGTACAACCCTGATGCACCATGGTTGAGAAAAACATCTCCGGCATGTGCCACTGATTTAAGGGCATGGGTAGCTCCTGAACCAGCATACTCAAGGCTCCGGTTAAGGTACTGGGGTGTAGTGGGCATCCTGAAAGATTGATCACAGGCAACCCTTTGCGACTACGCCATTCAGGTGTAAGCAACCCTCCAGGCTCTGTCTTGGTAAACTGCAGCCCTAAGCAGTCCGACGGATTAGGGGGCGCTGCATGTATCCCCCCAAAACTGGCACAAGTACCCACGGCAATAAGGTAATCCGCTTTTTCAGCCAGTTGTCGAATAAGATCAATTTTTGCCTTCCCCATGAAGCTGTCGAACATACCACTGCCATGAGGGCCTGTTACCAAGCTACCTTCTATACATAAAAAGGTTAGAGCAAGCTGGTCCTGCAAGATGGCATCAATACGCTTGACAAATGTAGAGACAGGTTCTGGAGATAAAGAGGGGTGCCAAAGAAGATCAATACGATTCTGTTGAAGAAACTCAGGGAAAGAAGGCTTTTCAGCACACAGCATGGATAGGGTATCGCCGCTGCAGGCCCCCGCCTGGATCCACATTAAACTTTGGTTGGCTGACATAACTCCCTCCAACGGTTGGCCCCATCCGATCAAATACGAGATACATTTTGGAGATGTATTCCTTTCAGATAATTCACAAAATATTAGGATATTTTAAGTTATTCTCTGTTTAAGCTAGCGCGACAAAACACCCCTGTCAACACAAACGACAAGCGCATATATTTGTTTTTTAAGATATTTACAATATTTATCATTGTACATTGGCCTGTCATTATTCATCTAACTTTATAGGCTTACTTACTTCCTATTGCGAAACACTTAGCCATTATTCTGGCTTATTAGCCAGACAAGCCCCCATAAATCCCATCCATGCCCGCACACAGGGGTTATGGCGGTTCTCTTTGGCGTAAAGCAGATAGATGCCACTATGGAACGTGGTTGAGGTTACTTCATAGTTAGCCAAGAGCTGCACCAACGTACCGTTTTGCAACGCCTCTTCAATGGCCCACAGCGGTTGAACCATAATACCAACCCCATCCAGGGTAGCCTGGGTTAGAAGGTCTGCATTATTGGAAACCAGTGCACTATCTCGTATAGGGATCCGGTAGGTATGACCATCATGCCGTAACTGCCAGCTGTAGTGTGGGGTGCTGTAGCGAAAAGAGAGCATACGGTGCCCCTCCAAACCCTGATGAGTCACAATAGGGGCCCGATCTTCCAGGTAAGCAGGCGCAGCCACCAACGCGAAGGGCTGTTCATCAATCTTCTTGGCAATGAGGTTGGAATCCTTCATCTGGCTTAACCGAATGGCCACATCAAACCCCTCCTCCACCAGATTCACCATCTCATCACTACAGATCAGCTCAACCTGTATCTCTGGATAAAGCCCCATAAAACGTCCTAAGAGAGGGGCAATACGCAAGCGCCCATAGCGCCATGGGGCACTGATCTTCAGTCGACCAGATGCCACACTACGATCTTGAGTCACACTTTGAGCCAGCACTTCTACTTGGGCCAATAACTGTTTGGCTTGATCATAAAAGACCTCACCAGCCGGTGATAAACGAACATGCCGGGTCGTACGCACCAGCAAAGCCACGCTCAACCGCTCTTCCAGCTGGTGGATATGCCGGGTCACCGATGAGTTGGCCATATTCAAAACTCGCCCTGCCGCAGAAAAGCGTTCCAGCTCAGCGACCGTGACAAAAGTGCGCAGGTTGGGCATAAGATCTAACATTTTATTTCTCCAACAAGGAATGAACTTTTAAGTTTATTCTATCAAACGGAATAGTCTATTCGTATCTCAAAGCTTGGCATCCCATACAAACGGCCTTATCGTAAAGCATGCCTATGACTTATGAGACCGAACAGGGATGCACCCCATGGAGCCAAAATTTCCTCTTTACACCGTTGCTGAGGAGCCAGGATTTGAAGCAGGACTTCTACCAACCTGGACAGACATCGGTGCTGGAACCATACAATTCAATCCGACACCGGAAAAACCTGTCACACGCAGGGAGGTCACACAGGTACCGGGCGCATTTCAGCTGTTGAATCTCCTGAGCACTCAAGAGGTCGATCAGTTTGTTATGCTTGCCGAACAGGCTGGCTTCCATGCCGATGCACCCGTCTCACTCCCCCACACGATACGCCACAACCATAACTTTAATTGGGTTGTAAGTCGCGATATAGACCACACCTTATGGACCCGTTGCCACCCACATATTCCAGAGATCGTGCAGGGACAAAAGGCGTGTGGCATCAATGCCCGTTTCCGTTTTTATCGCTACCAACAAGGGGACTATTTTAGCCCACATATTGATGGCTCTTGGCCAGGTAGCCGGGTGATCAATGGTCATTTAGTGACAGACGCCTACCCAGGTCGCCACAGTCAATACACCTTTTTAATCCAACTCAGTGAGGATTTTGAAGGGGGGCGTACGCAGTTTTATGTCGACCGGGACAACCCCAATCAAGGGTCACGCAGCCAAGCGGACTCGGAGCTGATCAGCGTTAGTACTCCTAAAGGTGCGGTGCTCTGCTTCCCACACGGCATGCACCCTCAACACTGCTTACACGGCAGTGAGACCATACGCAAAGGCACCAAATATATTATCCGAACCGATATTCTTTTTGAACATCAAGAGACACCCCCATCATAGCGAGATAACCCCTTGGTATAATGAGAGCCTAGCGCCCTTATAGATGCCAAGATGTTATATAACCCCCCTTAACATCACGTAGGAAACCTGACCATGCATGTTGTTGAAGCTGTAAAAAACCGTCGTGCCATCCGCCAATTTCAAGAGAAACCCGTTCCCCAAGCGCTGTTAGAAACACTACTTGATACTGCACGGTGGGCACCATCTGGTGTAAACACCCAACCTTGGCAGGTGGCCATGGTTCAAGGGCAGGCTCAACAGGACCTGTTCCAAGCTGTATTAAATGCCGTGGATGAAGAGCAGCCAGCCAAGCCTGATTATCAGTACTATCCCAGCCAGTGGATGGAACCCTATAAAGGTCGCCGCAAAGCATGTGGGTTAGCACTGTACCAAGCGCTGGAGATTGGCCGGGAAGATAAAGATAAGCAACGGGATGCGTGGCGGGCCAACTATCGCTTTTTTGATGCACCGGTCTCAGTCTTTATGTTTATGGATAAAAACATGGGCCAGGGATCCTGGATTGATATGGGCATGTTCTGGCAGAGCTTGATGCTGACCGCCATGGCACATGGGTTGGGTACCTGCCCGATGGCCTCTGTTGCGGATTATCCTGATCTGGTTCGCAGTCAGATTGGTTATGATGAGAACATGATCCTTCTAGGTGGGTTGGCTTTAGGCTACCCCGATGAAGAGGCCGCCGTGAACCAATACCGTACCACGCGTGAGCCCATAAGCCACTTTGCAACGTTTCACAGCTAAGCCATACAGCTGTTCTTGAGGTAAAAAAAGAGAGGCACCGATTGGCGCCTCTCTTTTTTTGATGGGATATTTCATAAAAGGCTAGGCCCGCTTTTGGGATCGTTTGGGCTCATCAGCCCTCTCTTCGTTATGAGGTTGCCCGTAATCCTGTTGACGGTAACGGCTCACCATGACCGGTGAACGCCACCCACCAGCTTCCATCACCTCTTTAACTCGAAATCCCTCTTTCATCATATCCCGTGCGGCACCAACCCGGCAGGATAGACCAGAAATCCCCTCTGGATCCAAACCAGCTTGACGGGCCAACCGCTTAAAAGCCCGGACCAATCCCCGATCACTTAAACGCCCCCCCACCAAGCCAGCCCGATCCATAGAACGAAATATCGCACCTTCGTCTATCATGGAGGCTTGCATCCATTTTTCTACGGCACGGACCGTATCTGGGGCAAGACATCGGGTGGTCGGCAGGGTCTCTTTTTCATCACGACGGTAGGTAATGGTGGCAAAACCATCGCGCCCGAAGTGAAAACCCCTTACATCCAGAGCCACCATCTCTGTTCGGCGAAACAAAGTATCGTAGGCGACCATCAACATGGCGACATCACGTAAATCCCGCAGGGACCCTTGTGTGGAAAAAACCATGCGTTGCACCATATTACGTGTGATCGGCCGGGTACCTTTACCGGGCTGTTCACACTGATCTGCAGCTTTACGCAGACTCTCTTTAACCAGAGGATCTTGAGCTGGGTTAGACACATTTACAACGGTATGCAGGGTCGAAATACTGGAAACATAACGTCGTACGGTGGCCAGCGCTTTATTCTGGATCATCTCTTCAATATAGCCCGAAACCGTTGCCGGCGTTGCCGGAAGCGCCATTTCACCACGTTGATGGCACCACTGGGCAAAACGTTTGGTATCACTCCGACGTGCCTTGTGGGTACGGTTTGTACAGGCTACGGATTCACCCTCCTTACACAGGAACTGATCAATCTTGTTATAATCATTGGCAATCAAACAACGGCCAGTTTGAAACGGGGTCTTCATTGTATGCATCTCTCTATTCCTCACGTCATGCTTAATCGCACTATTCAAGCAAACGTTAGAGATCTGCCATTACTCAGATATGGTCGTTCGGTTACGAGGCGGTAACAGGAAGGGAGATAATCGGTGTGACTGGTATCCCTAACACACAGGGGCTATAACGGACACCAAAGGTTCAAACAAGTCGCGCTAAGACAAGACCCAGATACGCGGCCAGCACACAAAGCACCACACTACCCACCATGTTAAGCAAGGCCAGCAGCCAGCTACCACTTTGTAGCAGGTTGAGTGTCTCTTGGGAAAAGGTGGAAAAAGTGGTAAAAGCACCCAGCCCACCCACAAGAATAAGAGGTTTCAGCGGTTCAGGTACCATTAAACGTTGGGTAAAAAGGTAGAACAGCATACCCATAATAAAAGAGCCCACGACATTAACGGTCAGGGTCCCCCAAGGAAAACCCCGCCCAAGCCAAGCATAGACAGCATTAGAAAGGGCATAGCGCCCCAACGCCCCCACAGCCCCCCCTAGCGCGACCCAAAGCCAGGTTATCTGCATTACGCGCCCTCCCCTTGGGCCTGCTCGCGCAGTTTTGCCCAATAGGCCATACGTTTGGCAATATCCCGTTCAAAGCCACGCTCTACAGGTTGGTAAAAGTGCTCGCCCTGCATCGTCTCAGGTAAGTAGTCCTGGGCTACAAAGCCATCCTCATAATCATGGGCATACTTATAGCCTGCTCCATAGCCCAGCTCTTTCATGGTTTTGGTTGGTGCATTCAGAATATGTTTGGGGGGGGCCAATGCAGCAGTCTCAGCGGCACGCTTGCGCACAGCCTTAAAGGCCATATAGATACTGTTACTCTTAGGGGCCGTTGCCAAATAGACCACACACTGGGCCAGCGCAAGATCCCCTTCTGGTGGACCTAAAAAGTGGTAGGCATCCCGACAATGCATGGCCGTACTCAACGCTCTGGGGTCTGCATTGCCCACATCCTCACTGGCAAAGCGAACCAGACGTCGGGCGATATAGAGACCATCCTCACCCCCCTCCAACATTCGCGCCAGCCAGTAGAGTGCGGCATCGACATCCGAACCCCTCAGGGATTTATGCAAAGCTGAGATCAGATTATAGTGACCATCCCCAGCTTTGTCGTACAGAGCAGCACGCCGTTGTAGTGATTTTTTTAACCGCTCAAGGGTGAGTTCCGAGCCCCGAGAGACGCCACTTTTTGCCGAGAGTTCAACAAAAGTTTCCAGCAAATTCAGAGCATAACGCCCATCCCCTGCCGCCATGGTCGCCATATGTTCAAAGGCAGCAGGTTCCACCGCCAGCTTGTAGCGATCCAAGCCCCGCTCCTGATCCACCAAAGCCCGCTGCATCAGCGTGATCAAAGCGGCTTCGTGCAGGGGTTGTAATTCCACCACCCGACAGCGGGAGAGCAGTGCGCTGTTTAACTCAAAAGAGGGATTCTCTGTGGTCGCCCCGATCAGGGTAATATCCCCGCTCTCGACAAAAGGTAGAAAGGCATCCTGCTGGGCTTTGTTAAAGCGGTGGATCTCATCGACAAACAGGATGGTCCCCTCCCCCATGGCGCGGGCATCCCGAGCACGATCCACCACCAAGCGTACATCTTTAACCCCAGCCAGAACGGCAGAGAGAGATTCAAAACGCATATCCACCTGACCGGCAATCATCCGGGCGATGGTGGTTTTACCACATCCAGGCGGCCCCCATAGAACCATGGAGGGGATATGCCCGGAGCTTAGGGCATCGTGCAAAATGCGCCCTTGCCCAGCAATCTCCTCCTGCCCCACCAGTTCTTCAAGGCTTTGGGGGCGCATCCGTTCCGCCAATGGAGCTCGAACGGTTTCATCCTGCTTGCTGCCCCCTTTGGCCATGGCTCTTACACCTCTTCAGGAAGATCCGCCAGATCGACCAAATCTCCATAGAGATCATAGCCAAGCACTTCGGTAATGGAGACGGGCACAAAATGTCCAGGTTCCAACGCCTCGTTGGCCTGAATAAGCACCTGCCCATCCACCTCTGGGGCCTGCCCCCAGAAACGTCCCACAAAGCAGGCATGCTCTTCATCAAACTCTTCAACCAACACCGCCATAGTCTGCCCCAGCCAACGCTTTAAACGTTGGCTAGTAATGGGCTGTTGCATGGCCATCAACCGCTCCCGACGGGACTCAGCCTCGGTTGAAGAGACTTTATTGGGTAGATTAAACGCTGCCGTTCCCTCTTCATCCGAGTAGGTAAAGACCCCCACCCAGTCCAACTGGCTCTCTTGAATAAAGTCCAGCAGGGTTTGGAACTCTTGCTCGGTCTCCCCCGGAAAACCCACAATAAACGTGGAGCGTATAATCGCGCCGGGTACTGTGCTCCGAATATCCGCCACCATTTGACGCACGGTCTCAAGCCGTTCACTACGCTGCATACGCTTGAGCACATTGGAGTCTGCATGTTGCAGGGGGATATCAAAGTAAGGCAACAGGCGATCGTCTTGAGCGATCAAGCTTAACAGCTCTTGCTTAACCAAGGTCGGATAGAGGTAAAGCATGCGGATCCAGGGGGCATCGCAGCTGTTTAAAATTTTCTGTAGAAGTGCTGTTAAGCTACTGCGTTCCTGTAAATCACGCCCATACCAGGTGGTATCCTGAGAGATCAAAATCAGTTCATCACTCCCCGACTCCGTCAGCTGCTCAACCTCAGAGGCGATATCATCCAAGGTACGAGAGCGGAAGGGACCCCGTAGCTTAGGGATAATGCAGAAGGTACAGCTGTTGTTGCACCCTTCGGCAATTTTAACGTAAGCGGTGCTCTCCCCTGTGGTAATCAAACGGGGGACTTCATGAGTCGCAGCGGCATCTGGTTCGGCCACCTGATCAACCGGTGGAGGCTCCGCCGCTTCCATTAAGGGAATTAACGTATCGTACTTACCCGCCCCCAACAGCAGATCAATTTGAGGGTGGTCCTCCAACAGTTTGGCCCCATAGCGCTGGGAGAGACACCCGGTCACAATCAATTTTTTATTGGGATAGAGTTTTTTCAGGTGGGCCATTTCATCAATGCTTTCACGGGACTCCCGCTCGGCATCGGCAATAAAGCCACAGGTGTTCACCACCAGCATATCCGCCTGCATGGGATCCGCCACCAGCAGGTACCCTTCACTCACAAAGCGACCCAACATCTGTTCCGAATCTACCGTGTTTTTGGAACAGCCCAGAGAGATCACACCCACAGTTCCCTTGGCATTGGCCAGCTCTTCAGCCGTATAGGTCTCCACAGGCACTTCACTGGGCTCATCAAAGTTAAGATCCAGATCTCCCAGATCAAACTCGTCACTCACCGCTGGAACAATGGGATTATCACCACTCATGGTGTCAGCTCTCTAAAAAGGGTTGGGGCCTGTTGGGAAACCACCCAACAGGCCCTTTCAATCATAGGTGCAGAAGGTAGGCTGCAACGATTAGTCTCGGAAGTTCATGTACTGCAAAGGTTGGTCAAAACTCTGTTCTTTGACCAGGGCAATGGTCTGTTGCAGGTCATCGCGCTTTTTACCGGAAACCCGCACTTGCTCCCCTTGAATGGACGCCTGAACCTTTAATTTGGCCCCTTTGATCGCCTTAACAATCTTTTTGGCCAGATCGGTCTCAATACCCTGCTTAACCGTAACGTCCTGACGAACCATTGCACCAGAAGCAGGCTCTACCGTGCCGTAATCCAAAAAATTTGGGTCAACTTTGCGGCGGACCATCTTGCCTTTAAGCACTTCAACGACCTGTTCCAGTTTATACTCATCATCGGCCAAGATCTTGATCACCGACTCTTCGCGGGAGAGTGTACTCTTAGAACCTTTAAAGTCGTAGCGGGTGGTAATCTCTTTCACCGCTTGGTTGACCGCGTTATCCACTTCCTGCAGGTCGACTTCAGAAACAATATCAAAAGAGGGCATGAAAACCTCGTCACAGTTGCATCGGTTATTGGGTCAGGCGGCGCATCATAACATATGGCAGAACATTTGTGAAAAACGTCACATTACCCATCAATCAGATCGGCACCTTTGGGAATTTGAAACTCAAAACGATCGGCATCCACCCGGTGGTTCATACGCATGCCTACAAACTGAAAAAAAGAGCGGTTGCCCAGGGTGTCTTCCACTTCAAAATATTGGATTTGTGAGGCTGTTTTATCCAGCGTAATGGCAATCTCTTTAAAATGAGCCGCCTGGGTACGTGGTGTCATAAAAATGGTATCCAACCCCAACTTACTATTATGCGCTACCTTGGTGAAAAAACGCTCTGCAATACGGGTTTTAGAGACCAAAAAAGCGGCAGGGGCGCGGTCCAGACGGTCTGCATTAATACGGGTTACCTGCTGTAGCTCAGGTTCATGCAGCCAGACCGTCTCACCATCACATACAATATGTTGAACTTCAGGGCTCTCATAATCCCAGCGGAACTTGCCTGGGCGTAAAGCGACAAAGCGTCCTTTACTCTCCTCAATCTCTACACTGTCACTACTACGTACCCGCTGGATAAACACGGCTTCTATGGTCGAGATACCATCAATAAACAGCTGCAGACGTGCCACCGCAGCCGCTGCCTTCTTAACATCTTCACTTACCTCATCTGCAGCCCAAACCATGGGAGCCCAGAGTAGAACCCCAAACACCAATAAGGTCTTTAAAACATGTTTCCCCATCACAAGCCACTCCCCTGGATCCCACATGAAAGGCATAAAAGCCTGATTTTCCCACGCTCAACGGTCTTGGGCAACCCTCCACATAAAGCCATATTCTCCGCCAAGTGGCACGCCCTTTGCCTTTTAAGCTAGGTATTAGAAGAAATTAGGAGAGGATTGCGGCATTTTTCCTGATTTACAGGCCGATACATTGGCACCTGTCAATCTTTTTGCATGGTATATCCGGGGGATGGGGGATATGGAGATGCTACCCGCACGGCTCAGTAAGCCCGAGGCTCGCACTGAAGCAATCAGCATGATCTATAAAGATCAGGTCTTGGAACTGCCCATGGGGGACCTTTATCAAGGACTCCTTAAGCATACAGATCTGGCTAAAGGTCTACATACCTTGCTGGCATGGCTCAATAGCTGGATGCCGGTACAGATGGTTGCCTACTGGAACCCCCGCCTAGGTCCTTTTTTAATGGCCTGTCAGGAGTCCCCCCCATTAAGCACCGCCTTGACCCAAACGGTTGAGCAGGTCATGCATGGGCCCGACCCCCGTATGCGTCATTGGCGTCACCAAGAGCTAAACTACCATCTTTGGGGCGGTACCCCTCTACCCACCATGGGGCGTTTACTTCTGGTCGAAGCCCATGGAGACATCACCATTGAAGATACCAACCGCCTACTCAAGACCATTGGTGAAGCCTTGGATCGAACCTATATCAATCCATAAAAAAAGTGCCGTTGTGTAGGTATGACTTTTACCATATACACCCAACAGGCTAATCCACACTTCCTGCATAAAACCTCTGTTATATCATAGAGTTTTCTTGACATGTCCGTGATCCATGTTAAGAATCACACCTCATTCTGATCCATTTTTAAGCACTTAAGCGGTCACCACCATGCCCCTAACGGCTCAAGCTACAGATTTAACTTTTCGCTGCCGAAACCGAACGGTTACGTTTGATCGGGATTTTCGCCTAGGCATTGAGGTTATTGATCGTCAACATGAACGCATTTTTCGTGCTGCTCTGGCCTTTCAGCGTACCTTAAGCGTCACCAGCGAGTGGTTTCTTATTGCCTCCTTAATTCTTGAAACCCAATCAGCGCTGGATGAACATTTAGGCTATGAAGAGGCCCAAATGCAGCGCGCGGGACATAGAGATCTGGTTAGTCACAAACAGAATCATCGTGAATTTCGCCAAGAGATTGATCAGCTAACCAGAGACCTGGAGCGGGTTAAAGAGCTGCCTGAGCAACGCAAGAAAAAAGCTGAAGCCATGGGTGGCACACTGGCAAAATGGCTCTGTCAGCACATTCTAGAAACGGACAAAAACGACCTAACCTTCAAACCTGTTGCAGAGGTCCAGGAACGTTCACCGCGCTACCATTTTAAAGCCCGCATTATTCTACAACTTACCAACGGCCAAGCCTTAACCGGACGTTGCGAGAACATTAGTGCCAGTGGTGTTAAACTGCTTATCACCAACCCTCCCACTTGGTTAAAGGATGGGGAGCTGGGTCGCATCAGTTGCATGGCCTCCTCAGAACTTAAAGAGGTCCCCTGTCGTATTGTACGGTGCGATGAACAAGGGGTTGCACTCTCCTTTCTCTCCTCTCAACACCACTCCTTGCATGAGGTTATTAAAAAAGGCGGGCCACTGACCGCGTCTCAAGAATAACCTCTAAGGGGTGTCTTCTGCTTCCATCCAGTCCCCCAAGGTATCCCTGGCAGCTTGCAAATCAGCCTCGTTAAGCCGCCCAGCTCTTCGGTTCTCTCGCATTGCCGCTAAAAATCGGGATTGGTCTCCTTTAGAGGCCTGCATATGTTTCAATACCCCATAAACCACACGTCCACGCTTGCTCATGCTTACCCCCCCAGCCGAGGTACTCCATGGACTGTTTTTAAACTCCTGGGGTCGGCCCTCTTCATGTAGAGGAAACTGAGCATCAACCATGGGACGTGTTTTGCCGTCACGACCATAGGTCGCCACGGATGGGTGGGGCTTATGAGATAAGGCGGGTTCGGATTGACCACGTAGCCAGCGCAGCATACGCATGGCGGTACGGCTGAGTGAAATGCGCACAGCATCCCCCAACCATGGGGAGTCTTTACGGTAGCTCCGCCCTTTGATCGGATGGGCACGCGCAGCCTGTTCGGTACGTCCCTGACCAATGGGCGCATAGGTTACATCACCACCTGTACCAACGGTTCTGGTACGAAGGGACTCCATCACACCCTACACTTCAGACAGGCAAAACCGGACCCACACCCTCCCTGATGTCGCCCGACACACCTCTTCTGATTGTCATTTCCCTTAGGTCCCCTCCCAAGTATGGAAGGTGGCGTCCATGGGGTGCCCGTTAGGCCGACACCCCATGAAGCACAAGAGCATCATGCTCTTCCCTTGCCGTGGGTTTAAAAGCCGGGATGGATCGACTGCTCCCAATCGATCCATCCGCGCAAGGCTTTGATGGTGTGACACACCCATCGCGGCTTCCAACTCACAGTTTTGGCCTTCTTTCGGTATCAACTTACCGTGGGCCTTGACCTACCTAAATGCATTTACGATGCCAAAATATATTTTACAAAGTTTTAAAGAACTTACCAACACACTTACACCAACACACCCGGACAAAGCAAACTCTTTTAGGAAGCAATTACCCCACCATCAGGTAATCTTTGCCCCATTGATAGTCCATCTTTCGAAGAATCGGCTCAATTTTCGATCGCGCCCCATGGTTGGCCACATAACTGAGCACCATCGGTTTTGGTTGCAACCCTTCCAACCACGTTGGCGCTTGCACCGGTACACCCTTTAACATTTGGCCTATTTTTTTGGGGTCAATATCAATCCAAGCTGTGACAGAGTGCCCATATTCAAGCAGATGGGCCACACGCTTACGGGTCGGCCGCCCAGCCCCCCAAATAACCAGAGGGCGCCCTTGATGAAGACGCGGATCCTTGGCCAGATACCGAGCACGAATACGATCAAATGCTTCACGGCTATAACGCGGGTGGGTACGGGTTAACCGCCCTGCACTATCCCGCCATTTCAATAAGGTTTGCGGTAGCTTCTCCATTTTATAACCATGGGCGTTCAACCGTAACCACAACTCATAATCTTCGGGAAAATCCCCTTCTAAAACACCGCCCAGGGCAACAACAGTCTCTTTAACAAACATCACACTAGGGTTTGCTAGGGGCGCCTCCCAATAGATCTCATGCGCAATATGCGCCGAACTCAGACATCGGTTTTGCCAATCGATATACCGCTGAAACCCTGGGGTAATATCCTCTTCAGGAAAGAGCGATACACAGCTCGCCACCAGTGTGAGATCAGGATGCTGTTGGAGATGTGCATACTGTCGCTCCAGCCGCTCGGGCAACATGACATCATCGGCATCCATGCGGGCAACATAGGTTGCCTTGGCTTCTGCCATCCCTCGATTCATAGCAGCACTAACACCCTGATTATACGGCATTACACATAGGTGAAAGCGCTGATCGCGCTGACACCAAGCATGTGCGATGGCTCTGCTCTGATCCTCACTGCCATCATCAACCATCACCACCTCAAAGTGAGACAGGGTTTGCTTGGCAATGGAGTTTAGGGCCTCTTCCAGTGTGGATGAAGCATTATAGAAAGGCAGCACAACAGAAACGTAAGGTAGCGACATGGGAGAGGCTTGATCCTGACAGAGTAGTCCCGCACAATGGGGGAATAAGGTTTTATAATGACCGTGTACCAGCCCAGTCTGCCTGTACTGTGATACACCGCGCAAGAGAGGATGCTCTATGACCCGCCCTGCCCCATATATTGAACATGGCTTTGGCATTACCTGTATTGATGCAAATTTTCACCGCCCACGCTTAGCCGCCTGTTACCTAATGGTTGAGGGCAGTCGTGCTGCTTTTATTGAAACCGGTACCCGCTATTCAGTACCCGCCATGATCCAAGCCCTGGAACGTAACAATATTCTGCCTACAGAGGTAGAGTATGTCATCGTGACCCATGTACACCTGGACCATGCAGGAGGCGCAGGGCAGCTGATGCAGCAACTGCCCAATGCCAAGCTGATTGTACACCCCCGTGGTGCACGCCATATGATCGATCCAACGAAGTTGGTTGCAGGGGCCAAAGCGGTTTATGGCGATGCATCCTTTGCCCGCACCTATGGCGCTATTGAACCGATCCCTGCAGAGCGGGTCATTGAAGCTGGGGATAACGACACCGTTGATCTGAATGGTCGCCAACTACGCTTTGTCGAGACCCAAGGCCATGCCAAGCATCACTTTTGTGTCTGGGATGAAAAAAGTCGGGGTGTCTTTACAGGAGACTCCTTTGGTATCTCCTATCGGGAGACCGACTTTGTTGGTAAACACTACCTCTTCCCTACCACCACACCGGTGCAGTTCGACCCGGTTGAACTACATAAGACCATAGACCGGTTATCCGATCTTAAGCCAGAACGCATTTTTCTAACCCACTACAGCATGATCCCTTTTGAAGAACGCTTACGCACCGACCTACACCGTCAACTGGATCGTGTGGTTGAGTTCACTCAGGACGCACCAGAAGAGAAGGAAGCCCGTGCGAACTATCTACGCGCCCAATGCCACCAAATGTACACCGACGAGCTGGTACGTATTGGCCACAGCGATGCACAGGCTGCGGTATTGATTAACGACTGGATGTTAATGGATATGGAGATCAACGCCCAGGGGCTGGAAGTCTGGCTGGATTATCAGGCCAAGCAGAAAGAAAAAGAGGCGGGGTAAGCGTTCCAAGCCTTTGCTCATAAGAAAAAAGCCCAGAGCATGACTGCTCTGGGCTTTTTTTGCGCTTTACGATCGCATTACATGGCCAGATAGACCGCAACACCAATGGCCGCCAACCATAGGTTGGTAATGTTACTCACCACAATATTCAAGATCGCAGCTGTACCCCGGTTACGCCTTAGCAAGGCCATGGTGGACTTAAATTCAGGCCAACTGGTCAAGGTGGATAACACCACAAAACCAATAACCCCTTTAGGTACATTGGATGCGTCCGAGGCAAAGTTCACCACAGGATCCAAAAAGTACCCCCCCGCCAGCAGAATAAGAAATGCAGGGAAAAACCAAGCTTTGGAAATGACAATCTCATCAACCTCTTCCTCACCCTCCTCAGGACGGGTAAAAAAGAAGTAGGCGCTAATCACCAAGACGGCAATCAACCAATAAAGGTAGTGTTCTTTGGGGATAATATAAAACCCCCCTGCCAATGCTGCCGTACATGCAATAGCCAACCATGTATAGAGTGGCTTAACGGTAAAGATGAGAGCAAAACGCCCTACCGTCAACCCAGCCAACAGCAGCAGTATGGGGTTCATGTAGTTGGAGCCAAGAGGCGTTGAAGAGGCAAACAGCACATCCCCAACCGCTAAGCCGACAATCACAACCAAAGCTTCGGGGCCGTTGGTGAGAAAACCGGTTAAAGTCCCAATACCTTTAACATCCTTCAGGGTCTCAATCATCACCTCAATGGCGGTCCCCACCAAAAACATGGTTAAGACCACACCACCTGCACCGATAAAGGCTGTGGCAACATCTCCCCCATAGATCAAGGCAGCCCCACAAAAGAAGAGCGCCGTCACGGCCCACGAGATCATATCCACCGGACTGATGGAGTCGATTATAAACTGTTTCATCAAGCTTTCCCTGTCACATAAACAAAACTGGCCAGAGTAAAAAGAAGGGCATAAAAACACCTACTCTTCATCTAACCAAGTATAAACAGCTTTTTAGCGAAGCAACCGCCCACCATCCACATGCATAACCTCCCCAGTCACAAACGGGGTGGCCAGCAGATAGTTTAAGGCGGTAATCACAGCAGTAGGACCTGCTTCCGCAGCGAGAGGCGTATTAGAAAGCAGCATTTGATAACCCCGATCATTCTCTCCCTGTGGAAAAACCGCCCCTGGTGCAATGGTATTCACACGAATATCTGGCGCCAACTCACGCGCCAGTGAACGGCCGGCCATATGAAGGGCTGCCTTACTGCTGCTATACGCACAATGCCCCACCAGAGGTCGCTCCCCCCAAATATCACCAATTTGAATAATCTGTCCGCCGCCCCCAGGGGAGCTGCGCATCCAAGGTGCCGCTTTAAGAGAGAGCCACAAAGGAGCCATGGCGTTTACCTTAAACAGATTCTCAAAATTGGCCCAATTGAGGTTATCTTCAGAGGTCGGGGTAAAGCGGGCTGCATTGTGAATAACAACATCCAACTGCCCAAAGTGGCGCACAACCGATGCAATCAGGGCATCCATCGCATCTGGATCTTGTAAATCACACTGAAAAGGGTGAACCTGTTCACCGGTCTCACACAAAGGTTTGACTTGCGCCTCAGCCTGCTCCATGGAGGAAAAACAGACCAACGCAACCCGGTAATTTTGCTGTACCAATGCCTGAACAATAGCCTGCCCCAGTTTACTGGTCCCACCTGTTACCAGGGCCACACGCTGCTCTCCCCCTGCCGATGGTGCTTGCGGAGAAAGAACAATGGGCGCATGAAGAGCAGGAACAGGCTCTTCCTCAGGGCCAGCATAGCCCCCTTCCAAAGCGGCCTCACGATATGCCGCCCGTCGGGCTTCCCGCTCAGAGGGCAAAAGATCCTGCTGCACCGTTTTTTCAGTCACCGAACCTGGAAAAAAATGGGCTTTTAGGGGGGTCCAAAAAGGTTCAGGTTCCGGGTGCCCCTGTTTAACCTCGACCCAGCGATAGATCGGCCATAAAAACAGAAGCACGATAATAAAGGGTGAGGCTAAAAACAGTGCCAAAGCCCCTTTAACACCGCTGGCCAGCCGGGCACCCGCATGCTTCTCTTCCGGTGGGGTCCACTCATACTCTTCAGACACGCTAACTCCTCACCCTCTCGGGTGTAGCTGATCATGCAGCTTTTTCAAACGAGCATTGGCCACATGGGTATAGATTTCCGTCGTTGAAATATCGGCATGACCCAACATCATTTGTACCGCTCGCAAATCGGCACCATGGTTAAGCAGGTGGGTCGCAAAGGCGTGCCGGATGCCGTGGGGAGAAAGTGGCTTCATAATGCCAGATTCTCGCGCATATCGCTTAACGATATGCCAGAAATTATGCCGTGTCATGGCCGCACCACGGTTACTTAAAAAAAGGTCATTGCTCCGCCCCCCTTTTAGCAGCACCCCCCGGGCCAGATGCCGATAGCGGATCACCATTTCGGTCGCTGCTTCCCCCATGGGTACAATACGCTCTTTATCCCCTTTACCCACCACCCTGACAAAACCATTTTCTTCATCCAGGCCATCCATAGTCAGGGTAACCAGTTCTGAGACCCGCAGCCCCGTAGCATACATCAACTCCAGCATGGCGGTATCGCGCATACCCAGTTCTGTCGATGTATCCGGTGCATAAAGAAGCGTCTCCGTCTCCTCTTCTGTCAGGGTATTGGGCAATTTACGCTGCGGCTTAGGGCGGGAAACACCGCCGGTGGGATCTTCCGTACGGATGCCTTTGTCCACCAAATGACGGAACAGACGGCGCATGGCCGACATTTTACGGGCCACCGTAGCTGGGGTACGGCTTTTTTGCGCCAGCTCTCCAATATACTCAAGTATATGCTGGCGCTGCACCTGAGGCAGGGTTAAATCCCGCCCGGCACAAAAGCTTCTCAGGCCATCCAGGTCCCGCCGGTACGCCGCCAACGTATTGGCCGATAAGCCATGCTCAATAAGTAGCTCATCCAAAAAGCGCTCCATCAACCGATGGTCAGACATCCTTGTCTCCAGAAAAACTGTGTCGATGCTGTTTAGACAGCGCATCCCGCTCAATTAAAGGTACCGCCACTTTACGGTCCACTGTTTGTGCTTTCAATGGTGTCATGGCATAGACCAGTTTTTCTGCCTCACAAAAGATAACGCCACCCAAGGGGGCAAACCAACGTTGGCCAGCTTTCTCCCAACGCCCAGCTCCTTTAAGAAAACGGGGGTTTGAAAAAGGGGGCATAAAAAGCGCAAAAGAGGTTTGTCGGGTGATAAAAAAAGCCTCTTCCAACTGCTCACTGAGCTGCCGCGGTGAAAAAGGGCGCCCCAAACCAAAAGGAGAACCATCCCGACGCGCCCACCACCCCCCACGATTAGGCACCATGCAGAGTAAACGTCCGCCAGGCTTTAGAACGCGCCAGACTTCCCGCAACACACTGTTAATGTCGCCCAACCCCTCCAGCACATGAAGCATCACCACCCGATCTACCGAAGCATCGGCAACGGGCAGTGCGTCGGGCCTTAAAATCAACTGACCATAACATCCATCACAACTGGCCCGGCGTACCACACCCATTTCGGCAGGTGTACCCACCAGCAAACGCGCACTGGCTGAGGTTAACTCTGGCAAATAGGGCTGAGGGTAGCCCAGTGCGACCGTTGTCTCAACCGGACGATCCTTAAGCCAGCTTTTTAGGGTGCCACCCAGGATATCACTGACACAATAGCCCTGGTTGGTGCCATACCAACGCTGAAGAGAGAGCGCTTCCAGGTTCATAATCGTTGCCTTTTTTCGACCCAACAGCCCTTACTGAACGTGTATCATTGCCTCTTGGGCTGCAGCTTCATAAAATTGTAATAAGGAAAGCACCTACTGCCAACCCAACCCTGACACAGGAGTGTACATTTTATGACCGCAAACCTGGACATCACCCCCCTCCGAGCTTGGGAGGATAACTATATCTGGTGTTTTCCTACAGACACCAACCAAGTGGCTGTGGTTGACCCAGGGCAAGCCGAACCGGTAGAAATGTACCTTCAACAGCATCAACTGACCCTTTCTCATATTCTGATCACCCACCACCATGGGGACCATATTGAAGGGGTTGAACGCTTAAGACGCAAGCATCGTGCCCGGGTTTTAGGAGCGAAAGCGGATCAAGCCCGCCTACCTGCACTGGATGAAGCCTTGGAGGGCGGCCAGCAGGTTACCGTGGGCCCACATACGGCTCAAATTTTTGCCACACCTGGCCATACATCTGGACATATCTGCTACCTTATTGGTGACGCTCTTTTTGCGGGGGATACGCTGTTTAGCTATGGGTGTGGCCGTCTGTTCGAAGGATCCCCCGAACAGATGTGGCAAAGCCTGCAACAACTCCGAGCCTTACCAGACCACACTCGTCTCTGTTGCGCCCATGAGTATACACTGACCAATTTACGGTTTGGCCAAAGCTTACCTGGCCACAAGACCACTCTACAGCCACTCGTAGAGGATGCCTTACAAAAACAAAAGGTGGGAACCCCTACCCTGCCCAACCGTTTAGCCATTGAGAAACAGCACAATCCGTTTCTGCGCTGTGATGATGCTGACTTCCGTACCATGATCGGCCAGCAAAACGCCACGGCAGAAGCCTGTTTTGCCCACATACGTCAACTTCGCAACCAATTTTAATGCCGGGAGACCTCTCATGCAGATGAAAGCCCCTCATGAAGCCAACGCCCAGGTTCTTGCTGGCCCTTGTAACTTTACCACCCCACCAGAAACATTGGGACATGCGGTAAGTGTCTATACCTCACTCAGCCAAGATCCTGAGGTTTTTCCCCTTGAAAAACGCAAAAAATTTATTCTGGTTGCCACAGGCATGGCACTGTTTGTTGGGGTTTTGGTGGACTTGGTGGTCAACCCATTTCCAGACAGCCTGCTCCTTACCCTAGGCTGGCCCATACTGGCTGCGCTACTCTCTGCCTGGACAGTTGCGGTTAACACCAACCATAAACACTACTGCACCTTTGCCGCTACCCGTGGTGCCATGCATACGGAACAACAGGGACTTTTTCCCGCCATCTCCAGTAACTCCTTTCACTTTGAAACCGCAAAATTTTTGGTTAAACATCACCATACCCATGCTGTGGCAAGCCACTATCTATTCCACGCGGTGGAGGATGAAGAGTTTCATTTTCGCTGGGTGGATGATCAACACCATGTTCTCCACCAGATTGATGGCCTGAATGATCATCGCAACAGTTTTTCTGAACCCCTGCAAAATTACTATTTTGGTTCCGCTGTCGAGCTTAACTGGACCCGCTATCTACTGCGACAGCATGGGGCAGATATTCGCAACGGTACAGCCATTCGCTTTCCCCTTAATGAGCGTGGAAACGACTATATTGAGCTAAGTGGGGAGCGCTTTCGTTACGCCATTAAAGATGAAGAAGGCGAACATGGCTATGAAGAGGTGGCCGAAAGCTTCCGAGGGGAGCGCGATTTTGATATTGGCATCTATGATCTCGAGAACAAAGGTGAGCTACAAGGCCATCAATGGATCAAATTTCCCTACCCAGCCATCCCGAATGAACTGCTGTTCATGAAGTTATGGGAGCTTCGTACCGGTACAAAAGTTGAGGTTCACCATCTCTTACCTGAGGCTGAGACCTTTACGAAGGACCCTGTTACAGATCTCATTTTGTCCGCTCTGTTTCTGGAACGACTTGAACAATCCATCTCCCGACACGCACGGCGTGACACCACCCTGGCGGTACTGATTGTTGAGGTAGCCAATATCGCCTTTATCAAACATGCGCTGGGACGTGAAGCTGGGGTTGAGGTCCTTAAAACACTGGCTAAGCGTATGAAATCGGCTGTACGCCGAGGGGATACCGTAGGCCGACTGTGGCGGGATGAGTTTGGCATTACCCTAACGGATTTAAAAGCGGAAGCCCTGGAGCAGGTGATCGAGGGCATACGTGAAGAGCTCATTAAGCCCATTCCCACCCCTCGGGGTGATGCTTATGCCGAATTACACTTAGGATGGGCGATCTATCCTGAAAATGGGAATAACAACCGCAATCTTTTGCGTCATGCCCGTTACCAAGCCTACCAAAACCGTATTGATGCGGTACTGGAACACCCAGAGCTCTAGGACGTTATGAGCGTTTTCCCCACACAATCCAGTGACGGTCCGATGTCTGTTCAAACGTCAAGTGGCCCAGTTGTGCAGCGCATAACTGGGCCTGGATTTCCTCTCGGGAGAACGCCGCCAGCAACGAGTGATAAAAATCCTGCTGCAACACCTCAGGCTCATCAGCGGTATAGCGATGCATCATCTCTTTGGCCACTTTTGCTGAAGATGGTCTAAGCAGATCCATCACAAATATGGCTGCACCGGGTGCGGCGAAAGTTGTAATGCTCTGCCAAAAATCGGTTGCGTTCGGCATGTGGTGAAGAAGGCTGTTACTGATCACAGCGCCATACTCAGCCTCAGTCAGTGCCTCACCGTTGGGCAAGAGAGCTTCCTTCAACACCACACGGGTACCAGCCTCACCCCAACGGGCACACAGACGCACGCCCTCGTTGAGCATAGCAGGTGAACCATCAACACCAAAGACTGTGCACCCAGGGTAGGCTTTGGCAAAGCGGCAGGAGATATCTCCCGGCCCACAGCCCAAATCCAACACCACACCTTTGCCAGAAAATTGGGGATGTTTTTGTTGAAAACTGGTAACAAAAGCGTTATGTGGCTCAGAAAAATCGGCCTCTGCATATGCCGTAGCCTGATCAGCATCCAACATAAGTTCCGGTTCGAGAATACGCTGCAAAAGCTGCTTCCTAAATACGGTGACTGAGAAAATCAATATGTGCTAACAGATCCCGCTGGGTCAGGGGCTTGCTCAAATGACCATCACATCCGTTACGTAGACTGGTCAAACGCCCTTCCTTACCCCCATGGGCAGAGATGGCCAAAATTTTAACCGGGCTACGCTGCTGTTCACGTTCCCAACTGCGAATACGGTGGACCGCGGTGTACCCATCCATAACCGGCATTTGAGCATCCATAATAATCAGATCAAACGGCAACGCCTTGCCTAGCGGATCATCCGTCCCTTCTTGAAAACGTTTCAGCGCCTGTTCACCATCTGTGACAACCTCCAAGTGGCAATGGGCATCCTTAAGAAAACTCTGAATTACATAACAGCTGTCTGGATCATCTTCCGCCAATAAAATACGTAAGGAGGCCCCCTCCTTACCTTCTTGATGATGCGTCCCTTGAGATAAGCTCTCACAAGCCCCATCCAACGGCTTTTTCCCTGGCACAGCCAGTAAACCCGCTAGAGTTTTGAGTATGGCTCTACGTTTAAGTGGGGGGGGAACATAATCAATACCGGCCTGACATAAAGCAAAACGCTCTTTAGGGCTGGGGTCCAAACCGAGGATAACAAAACTCAACTGGTGAAATGTCTGACGCTGTTTAAGCTCTGTGGCATAACTGACCACATCCATACCAGGAAATGGCTCTTCCGCATCCAGCAGCAGCATGTCGCACAAACCATCCTGGCCATCAGCATCCACTTCATGGATGACATCCATCAGCTGAGCCAACTCATCATGATCACTGACTGCGGTACAGTGTACGCCTTCAGGAATCAACATCTCCTGGATCATCTGACGCAACGTCTCACCATGGCTATAGACCACCACACGCCGCTCTTTAAGGATGGCATTATCAAAATCTAAAACAGACTGGTTCCCTTGTTCCAAGACCGGCTTTAATGGAATATCAAACGCAAAGGTTGACCCCACGCCCGGATCACTATGCACAAGCTCCAGCTGCCCTCCCATCAGGTTGACAAGGCGACGACAGATGGTCAGCCCCAAACCGGTCCCCCCAAAGCGGCGGGTTTCAGAATCATCGACCTGGGAGAAGGCATCAAAAATCGCCTCACGTTGTGCGGGGGGAATACCAATACCGTTATCGGAGACACTAAAGCGGTAATCCAAACGGTCACTGCCTGCACGGTTACCAGGGCGAACATTGATAACAACCTCACCCTGTTCACTAAACTTAATGGCATTACCAACCAGATTAATCAGCACCTGCCGTAAGCGTACAGGGTCTCCTTTGACCCGCACCGGCACAGAGGCTGCAACATGGGTCAGCAGTTTCAAACCCTTTTTAGTTGCCCGATAACTGACCATATCCATCACCGACTCCAACAAATGGTCAATTTCAAAGACCACCTGTTTTTCATCAGTTTGCCCACCTTCGCTTTGGCTGATGACCAGAATATCGTCAATCAGGTCCAACAAGGCATCGCCAGAGCGGCGAATAATACTCACATGCTCCCGTTGCGTCCGGTCCAACTGAGAGCTGGACATAAGCTCAGCCACACCAAGAATAGCCGTCATAGGGGTACGGATTTCATGGCTCATGGTAGAGAGAAAACGGCTTTTGGCTTTGCTGGCCATTTCGGCAGCCCGCTTGGCCGCCTCCAGTGCGCGCTCAGCCTCGCGTCGTTCTGAGATATCACGGATGCTGGTACGAAAGCCCAACTTCTCGCCGCTATCGGTCAACATCGGCTGTAAGCTCAAAGAGACCCAACGCAGATCCCCCTCCCGATGCTTGACCCTTAAGGAAACATCATGCGCAACCGCCCCAGCTCTACCCTCTTTCATTAATTGTGAGAGCGCCAAACGATCATCGGCATGAAAGAGATCTTGGGGATAGCTCTGCATCTGCATGCAACGGGTAATGGTGTAGCCTGTCACCCGCTGTACAGCAGGATTGATCCACTTGACGTGGCCTTCAGCATCAAACCAAGACTCCCAGTCATGGGTAAAGTTGGCAATATTGCGATAGGTGGTCACATCCTGGCTCAGCTGCTGACACACTTCACGCTGATCGGAAACATCAATCATGGTTAAACCAATGCCGGGTTGACCATTAAGCTGTTCCAAGCGGGTTCCGAGCATCCGCACCATCCGGCCACGCCGCCCAAAGCCGCGTACCAAGTTTAAGGTCTGTTCACCACGCCCATCCTGGTCGACATCAATCAGGAAGGCATCCAACCTCTCTCGCTCCCCCAAATCCACCCACTGGGTAATAGAGGTACCCAGTAAGACGGGATCATTCACCCGCAACCAGTAAGCAAAGATTTCATTGGCGTGCACAATCTGCCGAGCTTTATCAATGAGACAGAGCCCCTGCATGCCAGACCCCAGCATGGTCTGATAGCAGTGACCAAAATCCTGTGTAGAGGATGCCGTTTCCAAATCGGAATCTCTCTGCTTTTGGGCCTGCTCTGGTTTTTCATCAAACTTGGCCAAAAAACACCTCATCAGCCGTAAATGATAAGATTCACGGGCGTAACGCCTCATTTCTCCTGGGAGATACCGAACCAATTTAGCACACGGTTCGCGCAACAAAAGGCCAAAGGGGGATCCATTTAAAAATTTTATCCACACAAAGATTCACACACCCCACAAAAAGGCGTATAGTTTAAAGTAAATAGTAGGTGTTGCAGTCCAATAACAACGACAGAGTTTATTAAAACTCTTGTGGGCTAATCGTTCACCATCGTGAACCCTTTCAATGCCGAGGAGGCCACAAATGCCACATGCGATTATCAAGGAGCAGTTTTTCAAGGGAGGTGGCAAGAAAAAGGCCGCCAAAAAAAACCCGCCTCCGCTTATTGCCATATCTGGTGAATATGGTGCTGGCGCTGAAGATGTGGCCAAACGCCTAGCCAAAACCCTTGAAGTTCAGTGTTTTGACCCCCCTTTGATGCAACGCATTGTGGAGGAGGCTGAAAACAGTCAAGCCCTACATGACCGGTTGGATGAACTGATGCCCGGTAAAGTAAAGGGTTGGCTGAACCCCTTCATGAAAAAAAGACGTAAAAAGGGCGCCATCTCATACCTACATCTGGTAAAAGCCATTATGGGTATCAGCGCCAAAGGCGGGGTTATTATAGGCATGGGTGCCCACCTGATCCTTTCAGACCGACAGGTATTCCGTCTTAAGATTGAAGCTGGACCTGAGTACTGTTCTGGCCTTATCTCTAAAGAGACAGGCATCAACAGCAAGGCCGCAGAAAAAATGTGTGCCCGTGTGGACCGAGAGCGGATTAAGTTTGTTAAAGAGATCTACGACCGCTTTCCGACAGATGCCAGCTATTATGACCTGGTACTTAGTGCAGAAACCTTCTCACCGGAGCAGATGAGCAATCTGGCTCTAGAAGCCATGTGTCATGCTGGGCATAAAATTCCCAGCAAGCTCTGCGACGACAACAAGTAACGAGGGAGGAGGACAGCATGAATGACGCACGGACACAAACCCTTCTACAATCCATCATGGGTGCTAAAATTTATCATGACACCCATAATGATGAAGCTGCCCCTGCCGTTCCCCTGGTTACGGTCTCCCGCGGTTTGGGGGCCAATGGTCATAAGATCGCAGCCCGTTTGGCGGAATCTTTACAGGTCCCTCTCTACGACAAAGAGCTGATTACGGAAGTAACCAAACAGGCTAAGTCCGACCCCTACCTGACCAAACGACTGGATGAACGTACCTCAGGCGTTATGGCAGAGTGGGTTACCTCAATGTTTACAGGTAAGTCCACCAGCAAAGATACCTTTAACTACTATATGGTTAAGGTGATCATGAGCATCGCCCCCCAAGGCGGGGTTATTGTTGGTCGTGGTGCCCATTTACTCTTAAGCCAAAAACACAAAGTGTTCCGTTTACGGGTCGAAGGCTCCCTACACCACTGTGCCGAGCGGGTGGCCAAGCGTGAGAACATTAAGCAAAAAAAGGCTGAAAAACTGGTGGTGCAAACAGATCGTGAGCGCCAAGAGTTTGTAGAGAACCTTTATCAAAACCACAGTGGCCGCCACAACTACTACGATATGGTGGTTAATACCGATCTATTCAAGGCCCAAGCCACTGTTGAGTTAGTTGAAAAAGGTATGCGTGAAATGGGCTTTATCATGCCCAAATAGAGCATGATATGCCTTTGATCTACCCCAAAAAAGGGGGGGCTCTTTGCCCCCCCTTTTTTGGCTAGGGCAACATCTTTTTATAATTTGGTTTTTTCCTTTCCAAGCACCCCATGCTACGGGATAATCTACCGTTTATTCGAAGCCCCCCATCCAAGATGAAATGCCGTGACCAATCTAATAGCAGCGCAAAAACTTCTAGAAAAGCTACAAGGCCGTAAAAGCCCTCTCCCCCTACCGGGTCTGACCTCGGGGAGCTCCAGTTGGCTGGCGACCTCTTTAGCGATTGCCCAACCTGCACCTGTGGTACTGGTGACAGGTAAGGTTCAACGGGCTGAAGCCATCGCTCGAGAGCTGCTTTTTTTTGGTGAGAAACAGGGTCTGCACATCCTACCCTTTCCCGCCTGGGAAACACTCCCCTTTGAGCCCCTCTCTCCCTACGGCCCATTGGTTGGGGATCGTCTCGCGACCCTCTCTCGCTTACTGGGGCTGGCAGGCACGGGACCTATTAGTACAGAGAGCGATACAGGAGATAGCCGAACGGTGGTGATCACCACCCCTGCAGCCATGATGCAGCGGCTGATGCCTAAATCGGTTCTGGCCCGCTATGGTTTTGCGTTCTCTATTGGTGATCAGCTTAACCTACCGGAATTTAGGGAACTACTGACCCGTTCTGGTTACAACCCGGTCTCTCAGGTTTCTGAACCAGGCGAGTTTGCCGCACGCGGGGGGTTGATTGACTTTTTTCCTCCCGGACGTGAAGAGCCGGTCCGTGTTGAGCTGTTTGGGGATGAGGTAGATAACATCCGCCTGTTTGATCCCACCAATCAGCGATCCTTGGACCCCATTCCGTCTGTAGAGGTACTGCCTGTACGGGAAGTCATTCTTAATGCAGATACCATTAGCTGCTTCCGTACGGGTTACCGTGAGATCTTTGGTGGCTATGCGGCGGAGGATCTCATTTATAAAGAGATCACCCACGGCCACACCCACCAAGGCATGGAGCAGTATCTTCCTCTCTTTTATCCTGAGCTAAATACCCTGTTTGATTATCTGCCTGACCAGAGCCTATTCCTGATGGAGGCGGATGTTCAGGAACAGATTGAAGAGCGCGCCAGAGAGATTGAAGATCAACATCAAATCGCCTTTCGGGCGGGACAAGGGGGCGAAAATGGCTACGATGGCAGCTCCATGCGCTGCATTGCCCGTCAAACCCTCTATCTGGATCAACGAGAGCTTAATAGCTGCTTAAAACCGCACCCACAGCTCATTCAAGACACTCAAGCTAAGCGCCCGACAGATCCTGGCTTGCATCCGATCCCCCCCATTCAACAAGGCCTAGAAGGGGTTGATAACAGCCAACAGGATGAGAAAAAAGCTACCGCAACGGTCATGGACCGCCTAAGCAAACAGATTGTGTCATGGCAGCAGGAGAACCGCCGGATTGGCTTTGTCTCCCGGACCATTGGCCAGCGCGAACGTATGCGTGAACTGTTGGCGGACCATAAAATTAGCGCCATAGATGGTGGCGGTTGGCCAGAACTGATCAAAGAGGGCTCAACACAACCCCTGCTGTTGCTAGGGGATGTAACGGATGGCTTTGAGCACCCTGACCATAATGTGGTGCTGATCAGTGAGGACAATGTTTTTGGGGTACGCATTCGCCGCCGCCAGATGAGCCGCCGCTACCTGGACCAGCTCATAGCAAGCTTTGCAGACCTTAGTGAAGGGGATGCGGTGGTCCACGCCGACCATGGTGTCGGTCGTTTTGGTGGTTTGACCTCCCTAGAGGTTGGCCAGCTAAAAAATGATTTTCTACTGATCATCTACCATGGTGGCGATAAGCTCTATGTGCCGGTAGAGAACCTAGATCGTGTGGGCAAGCACTCTTCAGGTGAAGAGGTTCAACTGGACAAACTGGGCGGTAAACGCTGGGCTAAAACCCGCGCCAAGGCCCGCAAAAAAATTCTGGATATGGCCGAAGAACTGGTGGCCATTCAAGCCCAAAGAGAGGCCACCAAGGGGGTCGTTTACTCTGGCCCAGACGCTTTGTATCAGGAGTTCGCCAGCGCTTTTCCCTTTGAAGAGACGGTGGACCAAGCCAAAGCGATTGAGGCTGTTTTGGATGATATGGCCTCAACCAAAGCCATGGATCGTCTGGTTTGTGGTGATGTTGGTTTTGGTAAAACAGAGGTCGCCTTAAGGGCTACCTTCCGGGCCGCGATGGATGGCAAACAGGTCGCTATTTTAGTGCCCACAACCATTTTGGCTCAGCAACACTACGAGAACTTTGCCAAACGACTGGCCAGCTACCCACTCCGGGTCGATATTCTCTCCCGTTTTAGAACCCCAAAAGAGCAAAAAGCCACCATTGAAGCGATCAATAAAGGACAGGTGGATGTCATTGTTGGTACCCACCGCCTTTTACAAACAGATCTTAAGTTCAAGGATCTCGGACTTCTGGTGGTTGATGAGGAGCAGCGCTTTGGCGTGACCCACAAGGAACGCATTAAAAACCTGCGTGCCACACTGGATATCCTAACCCTGACCGCAACCCCCATCCCCCGTACCTTGAACATGGCCATGGCGGGTGTCAGGGATATCAGCATTATCGCCTCCCCCCCGGCAGACCGGCTGGCCATTCGTACCATCATTACCCACTATGATAAACAGCAGGTGCGTGAAGCCATTTTGCGGGAGCTCTACCGGGGTGGTCAGATCTTCTATGTTCACAACCAGGTTCAAGATATTGAGCGCAAAGCTCAGGAGATTGCCGAGCTGGTACCAGAGGGCCGGGTTGGTGTCGCCCACGGTCAGATGCGGGAAAACCAGTTGGAAAAAGTGATGATGGATTTTTACCGTCAAACTTTCAACATTCTGGTCTGCACTACCATCGTAGAAAATGGGGTCGATATACCCACAGCCAATACCATTATTATTGATCGGGCTGATAAATTTGGTCTCGCCCAGTTGCACCAGCTCCGTGGCCGGGTCGGACGCAGCAAGCACAGAGCTTATGCTTACATGCTGGTACCCCACCGACGCCGCTTGACCAAAGATGCTGAAAAACGCCTGGATGCCCTGGAGAGCCTGGGCGAACTAGGTGCTGGCTTTATGTTGGCCACTCATGATTTAGAAATTCGTGGTGCAGGCAACATACTGGGGGATGAACAGTCCGGGCAGATCAAAGAGGTGGGCTTTGAGCTTTACAACCAAATGCTGCGTGAAGCGGTGGATACTCTTAAAGCGGCACGGGCTGCTGGCCTGGAAGCCCCTGTTCCTGGGCGTAAAGCCGCACCCGTTGCCGAAGAGGGGCCGGCCCCTGTAGTACCCAACATCAACCTGCACCTCTCAACCTATATCCCTGAAGATTATGTGGGGGATGTTCATCAACGTCTGACGCTTTACAAACGCATTGCAGAGCTGCACAGCCATGAAGAGCTGGAAGAGATGCGTATTGAACTGGCCGATCGCTTTGGCCCAATGCCCTCAACGGTCGATCACCTACTGTCGGTTATGGAGATCAAACGTCTCTGTGTCAAACTTCGCATCACCAAGCTGGATGCAGGCCCCAAAGGTGGTACCTTCCAGTTTGATGAAGTCTTTACCGTTGAGATCCCACGTCTGATTGCCATGGTTCAAAGAGAGGTAGGTAATGCCCGTTTGGACCAGACCAGCCGCACCCTTGTGTTAAAAAACCGCCAGTGGCACGACGATAAGGCGCGCTTGTCTGAGGTACGCATGGCCTTAACGACACTCATCTAACCCTTTACGGGCCAACGCTTAAGCAGCTTTACCAAGCAGAGCCCCCTGCTTGGCCTAGGCTTTGCAGATTAAGTTCTTGCAGCTCCCCAAACATCGGGAGTGGATGCACAGACTTTTTCAGGCAGCTTGGCAATGATGGAACAGGATTTCTACAGAAGGCTTAACGTACCCCGTACCGCGACCCAGGCGCAGATACGCAATGCTTATCGCCGTCTGGCCCGCCAGTACCATCCCGACGTTAGCCCCATGCCCCAGGCGGAAAGCCTGTTTAAAGCATTGGGCGAAGCCTATGATGTTCTGAAGGACCCCCATAAGCGGGCACATTATGACCGCAGTCAGCGCCCAATATGGCCCCACAAAAGCCCACAGCACCCGCAAAACCGCGCCCACCGCAGCAACCAGAATATTAAAGGCAGGCCTCACCATGTTGAGGCTAAACTGATTGTACCGCTAGAGGTGGCCAACCGCGGTGAAATTCACCAAGTACGCCTGAACATGAAAGAGCTTGGGGGCTTCCGTACCATTCAAGTACAGATCCCTAAAGGTGTGGTGAATGGGGATAAAGTCCGGGTATACAATCAGATACGCCCCAACATCGTTAAAGAGATCAGTGGTGGGGATATTATTTTTACCGTTGAGATCCCCCCCCACCCCCACTTTCAACTGGATGGCTACGATCTCTACAGCAGCTTAACCCTCTCTCCCTGGGAAGCCGCTTTAGGCGAGCCCGTACAGTTTAAATCGCTGGGTGGCATCATTCGCGTCCACATTCCAGAAGGCTCCAGCTCAGGGCAACTTATTCGGGTAAGAGGCAAAGGTTTTCCTAAACCCGGCTTTGGTCAGAGTGGTGATCTATATTTGCGACTGAATATTGCGGTCCCCAAGCAGCTAAACAATGCAGAACGGCGCCTCTATAAAAAGCTCGCTAAAAAATCTGCCTTCAATCCCCGAGGCCACTAAACCCTCCCCAGCTCAGCAACGCGCCAACATTTGTATGGATCGAGCCCTTGCAGAAAACAACCACAAGGCCAATCTGTACCAAACAGCACCTTAGCGCCCCCCCCTTTTGGTATCGGCTCATCTATCACTTAACGGCCATACAGAGATAAACGGGCTCCTCCCCCCTCCAACCAACCGTTAAATAGCCCCCCCTCTTTCCCTCATCTACGCTCTTCTTGCAAAAACAGTACTTCTGCCATCTGCTTCGCCCGCAAGGCACTGGACAAATCGCCGGTAACTGATGCGCTCACAATCGCCCCCTCTTTGAGCAGAGCCAACTGCTCAGCAAAAGAGAGCGGCAATCCAGCTTCAGCGACCAATAGACGCAGATCTTCCAAAACAAGACGCTTATGCTCGGCGGCCAACGTGTGGATAGGAGAACTCAGTTCACCATACTCTCCTGCAGCATGAATAAACATACAGCCACAAAAAGGTAACTGGCCGGGACCATCTCCATGAAACCAAGCATCAAGGGCATCAAACATTCCAAGCAGTCGCGATCTAGCATCCCCCTTATAGGCTTTGATGGCACGGATTAACCACACCCGAAACCGCTCATCCCGCCGCCTGAGAGCCGCTAGAATCAGATCTTCCTTCGATTGAAAATGACGATATAGGGTCATTTTAGAGACACCAGCCTCAAGCAACACCCGCTCAATACCCGTAGCATGAAAGCCTTCTCGGTAAAAAAGTGTTAAGGCGGCTTCAATCAAGCGTTCCCGTGCGGTTAACTTGGCCATATTACCCTCTTTTTAATTTCAAACAGCAGACGATCAAGAGCCCAGTTTACCAAAAGCCCCCTCAGGTAAACAGTCACCGACTTGCAAAACAATACAGATCGGTATACCTTAAACCTATACGATACAGATCTGTCACATTTTATGTTAAAGGATTCACCATGATCACCCAAAAACAGCACCTTCAAAGCACCCCTTTTAAGCTCAAAGCAGGGATTGGTGGGTGCATCGCCATCTGCCTACTGGCTTGGCTGTCTGAGGCAGCAGATCAGCCTTTACTAATGGCACCTTTTGGCGCCAGCTGCGTTCTACTGTTTGCCCTACCCAACAGCCCTTTAGCGCAACCCAAAAATTTGATTGGCGGCCACTTTCTTGCCGCACTCGTCGGGTTGACCCTGGTTGTACTGATGGGGGAGAACAGCTGGAGTATGGGGTTGGCCGTGGGTGTCGCCATTTTGCTCATGCAGCTCACAGGGACAACCCACCCTCCAGCAGGAGCAACACCCTTAGTGGTCATGGGTATGCCTCACCATTTAAGCACCCTTTTTTTTCCCATACTGACCGGTTCACTTCTACTGCTACTTATGGCGTTTCTTTTCCATCGCACAGCTCAAACCCCCTACCCAACGACTTAAGACAGCGTGGTCATGGCACAGCCACTTTTGAAAGAGGCCCTAACTTAAACAAGACACGGTTATAACATGCTGTATTCATCTTCACAGACACGCAAACAGCTTAAATCCAAGCTATTTATCATCAAACAACAGAGCCTAACATCTTAAAAACCATGCATAGATTTACTTAGATCTAGAACAATGAATCGCCAACAAAACCCCAGAGATTAACCACCAAACAACATTTATGCGATTTCACTCTTTACCCACCAACAGGTAAGGAGCAGCTTCCGGACTATCCAGAGCCTCTGCAAACACGCACAGATTAACGGCACAAGTAAACTACTAAGGGAAAAAGAGCCGTACAGATACTGGCAACATCTTAAAGACAACAGCAAGGAACTCATAGCAGTGAGAAAAAAGCGAGGGAAGCGAAGTATATAGAGCGGCGAAAAAAAGAACGACGATACAATACGTGTGAAAGATATAAAGAACCGCTGAGATCAAGGCAGGGCTGATACCCTAGGCAAGATAATCAAAGCTGGGGACTCTCTAGCCCCCAGCTTTTTGTCGACAAAATCAACCCCGATTGGGCTCAAGGGTTTGAATATTTTTTAACAGCTCATCCACATCCTGCCCCAGATGCATATCGGTCATGGGGTAGAGCATCTGCTCCTCTTTCATATTATGCTGCTGCATCACAAAGAGTAGCGTCCCCCCCACGCCAGCCATACCTTTAACATCTTGGTGCAACACAAACTCACGCATTTGGGAGAGCAAGCCACGCATCTGCTGATGCTCCATACGCATCACCATAGTTGGCCCTTGGGTCATACCAGTTTTTTGCTCAAAACTCGGGAACAGCACCTCTTCTTCCATACGGAAATGGTGCAGCATCCCCATATCAAATGCCTGGAAAGAGGCTATGGCTGTTGCATCATCACCCGCAGAAGCGGCATTTTCCATCTGAGCAAAAAGATCATCACAACGACGATGATCAAAGGTAAAATACTCCGCCACCTGACGGGGAGATTTCACCTCAGATTTTTTATGTAGCGCAATGGACCACCCCTGCTCAACGGGGAGAGGATACCACTCGTAAGTGCCCCAGTTATCATTCTGGAACCCTTCCAACAGCTGCGCGTGGCCATCTTCACCCACAACCTTTACACTCTCCCCTTCAGGCAGAGCATCAAAACCTTCTTGCAGGGCTTGTACGGCAGTGCTCTCACCATTCATCCCTGTTAAATCCAGAACCTGCATGCCGCTCTCCTCTCTAAAGAAGCCCCTCATCCAGCTTTACTATAGCGGACCAATTCGGTCCTGCCTTGATACGCATCAACCGGGTTGGCCCCTATTTCGCGTAGCCTTTTTACCATGAATAGGCTCAAAAAGCCCCAACTCTAGCGAGAAACGGTTACAACCGCATGTTTTTAAACAGTGGACTTCACATTGACCAAGCACCACCGCTACACATACCGTTTCGTTTTTTTGCCACAGCGCCTATTTTTATGGCTCTAACAGGCATCGCCTTGCTTTTTTATGGGGCAGACCTGCAAGAAGATAATCTTGACCCCATCGGCATCGCCATGGTCCACGGCATCATGCTCGGCTGGCTGAATATGGTTATGTGGGGGGCCATGTATCAGATGATCCCGGTACTGGCAGGCATACGTGTTGCCGCCATGTCTCTGGCCCACTTCAGCCACGCATTCCTGGTCGCCGGTCTACTCTGCCTCATGCTCGGTCTACCCGATCTTTTTGAATGGCGAGATCACTTACTACTGGCCGCCTCTATTCTTCTACCCAGCGCCTTCTTACTGTTTATACTACCGGTCGGTTGGGCTCTATGGCACGCCCCCTCCAAGCACCCCACCGTTCACACCATGCGCTTGGCTTTATTGGGCTTGACCATAACCATGCTTTTAGGGCTGATTTTTCTCCTTGAACATCAACTGGAGTTCCTACCTCTAGACCGACAACAGATGGTGGCCATTCATGCAGCCTGGGCTTTACTCGGCTGGGTTGGACTACTGGTGATTGGCGTCTCATTCCAGGTGCTTCCCATGTTTTATATGATGGAAGCTTTCCCCACCGACCAAGCCCGCCGCATTACCACACTATGGCTCACCACCCCTGTTGCATTAACTGTCGCCCTACTTCTTGGAGGGGACTGGCAACTCGGTCTTTTAGCCCTGGTCCCGCTGTATGCCGCCGTTGCACTCTACGCCTTAAAAATAACGCCACTTATTCTTCACCGCAAACGTCAAATTATGGATGGCACCCTGCGCTTTTGGCTACTTGGCTTTTTATGTGGCGCCCTGTCGTTACTGGCACTCCCCATCTGGCTAATCGGTGACAGGAATGAACTCATGGTTCCCCTTTTCACCTTGTTCAGCGTTGGCTTTGCAGGCTCGATCATCTTAGGCATGCTCTACAAGATCATTCCTTTTTTAGTCTGGTTCCACCGCTTTAGCCGCCTCGCCGGCCTTGCAGCCATCCCGACCATGGAAGATCTGGTTCCTGACCGGCTTGCCCGCGCCCACGTCTGGTTGCAAGCTGCTGCCGTCACCTGCTTAACCGCTGGCTGGTATCTACCTGGCGGCCTACTCTTACTGCTTTCAGGCGGCGGCATACTTGCAGCACTGTGGCATGCCCTGAAACATCCCATACCTGAAGTCCCTGCGGCGACTGGCATGGAAGATTTTGCTAAAATGTTTGAGAATATGCCTAAACCAGACGGCTCATAAATGGACCAGCACAACTTAAGCGTCGTGGCGTTAACTCGGTGTAAGGGCAGTGGCTTCTTGGCCGGATGGACCATCTATCCATAGGGCAGATCTCCCACTGAGAGACGTCGCCTAGGAGGGGGAACGGCATTTTCTTGGTCAGATGACTACCCCACTTGTCCTGGGCTAGTCTCTCACTCAGTGACATCGCCCAGGGCGGGTACAGCGGCCTGTTGATCGGACACCCCAACCATTCATAGGGTTTAATTTCCCACTTAGTGCCGTCGCCTCGGTGCGGGGACAGCCGCCTCTTTACCGGATGTCCCAACCATACGCCCATCCATAGGGTTGATCTCCCCAATCAATACCTGCTCTTTGATCTTAGCGCTCGATAATGTGGTATCCGGCTCTACAAAAGCCCGCACACGGGGAAATTGAACGACGGCCTTACGATCCATACGGGTCAGAATATCGTGGTAATGACGAACCTTGGCCACATAGCGCACAGGCTCGGCACCACGGGCATAGCCATACTTCAGATCTTTAAAGTACTTTCGCTGAGAGAGCAACGGCAGGACATTTCGCAAATCACTCCACCGGTTGGGGTTGAGTTGCTGTTCTTTTGCCAGCCGCCTTGCGTCATAGACATGCCCTAACCCCACATTGTAGGCGGCCAGAGCAATCCAAGTACGATCAGGCTCTGTAATCGCACTAGGCAGGCGGCGACGCATATTGGAAAGGTACCAAGCCCCTCCATTAATACTAGATTTAGGGTCTAAACGATCCCGAATCCCCAACGCTTTAGCGGTAACCTTGGTTAACATCATAATACCCCGTACACCTGTAGGGGAGCGGGCTTTGGGATCCCAATGAGACTCCTGGTAGGCTTGAGCGGCCAACAGCTGCCAAGGAACATGGTATTTACGCCCAGCATTCATGAACAGCCGCTTATACCGTGGCAGACGCTCACTTATGCGCTTGATGTATTTGCGGTTATCCACAAAATCGAACCGCTGACTCTCCACAAAACCATAATATTTTTCAAACAGCTCGTCCAACTGGCCATTACTGCGAATTTCGTTAAACCAGCTGACCACCTCTTTATGCAAAAATACCGCACGGCGTTGCAATGTCCAGGCTAGACGCTGCTCTGCATTAATGGGAAACTTTACCGTTAGTTCGGGATAATAGCGTCGATTTAGTGCCACCACATTGGAGTCCGCCAAGGTACAATCCACCTTGCCCATCCATACCTGCTCAAGCACTTGCTCGACGGAGAGATCTTCATCACTGCGCCAGTTCAACTGAGGCACCAGCTCTCGCAACTCCTGCAGCCGCGCCTCGTGAGCACTCCCTTTAACAACCGTTAGGTTAGCCTCTGTCAATTTAAGTAGATTGTTGGGGCGAACCCCACCTCTACGACACACAACCTGCTGAAAAACTGACTGGTAATCCGGCCCATAGAGATACCGGGCACCATCCTCCTCGCGACGCACCAAACCAGCGGCCGCCAAGTGGGCTTTTCCCTGTTCCAGGGTCTGCAAAATCTCACTTCGGCTTTGCTTTTTAATGAAAACAACTTTGACACCCAGATGTGCGGCAAACAGACGGGCTAGATCATGTTCAAAGCCCTCAACACGATCCCGCCCCTGATAGTAAGTCGTTGGGGCATTACGTGTGACGACCCGCAACATGCCACTATCACGGATTTCATCCATAATGGGACGGTGCATGCTTAGATCACACCCGGAGAGTGTGAGCACCAACAATGGAAGGAGAAGAAGAAAACGCTTCATAGGGGATTTATGGGTTCTAAAAAGATGAAAGAGAACGCCATTATGCTACCTACTCCGTGAAAGAGTTACCAGCATAAACAAAGGGGAGCCAAGCTCCCCTTCAAAAAGAGACTAAGTCGGGATACTTTAACTACCAGCGCACCAGAGCACTACCCCATGTAAAGCCACCACCAAACGCTTCCATTAATACCAGCTGGCCAGGCTGAATACGACCATCTTTTACGGCTTCATCCAGGGCCAACGGCACACTGGCGGCTGAGGTATTACCGTGCCGTTCAACCGTTACAACGACCTGATCCATACTCATGCCCAAGCGCTTAGCTGTGCTCTTAATGATACGAATATTGGCTTGGTGGGGGACCAGCCAGTCTACATCATCTTTACTCAGGCTATTGGCATCCAGCGTTTCATCTACAATCTGCTCTAACGCCATCACCGCGCGTTTAAACACTTCATTACCGCGCATGGTGACATATCCATAACCTTCCAGCAGTGCTTGTACGCCACGATCATCTGCAGGGGGCTCAGGTCTTAACTCTTCCTCAGGGACTCGGCTGCCGCTACCGGAAACTCCAGTGGTACAGCGCAACAGATCACGATAGTTACCGTCCGCATAAATATGCGTGGAGAGTATCCCCTGCCCTTGTTCTTCATGGGCTTCCAGCACCACAGCCCCGGCACCATCACCAAACAGAATGCAGGTTCCACGATCTTCCCAATTAATGATACGAGAGAAGGTCTCAGCACCAATAACCAGTACGCGGCGGGCACTACCAGCACGAATAAACTGATCAGCCGTGGTCAACGCATAGATAAACCCCGTACACACCGCTTGAATATCAAACGAGGGAATACGAGCTTGATCCGCACCCAACTGCTTTTGAACAATGGTCGCGGTAGCAGGAAAGGTCAGATCCGGCGTGGTGGTTGCCACCAGAATAAGATCCAACTCCCAGGCTTTAACACCGGCAGCTTCAAGCGCTTTTTCAGCCGCTTTAACAGCTAGATCAGAGGTCATCTCACCATGTGCAGCAATTCGACGCTCTGAAATACCTGTACGCTCTTTAATCCAGTCATCGGTGGTCTCTACCATGACCGCCAGCTCTTCGTTGGTTAAACGACGCTCCGGCAGGTAGCTTCCGGTTCCGATAATACGGGAACGCAGGGTGCTCATGATAAAGATCCTCTCAAAAAACGATGCATGATGGGACCCCCAAGAGTGCCCCGCCCCTACACACTTGTCCAGTGTTTTTAAAAAAACACTGGTTATTCATCAACTTCTCACCCAACCTTAGCAGCAGGCTCTGCCTTGGTTTCGGCTTCAAAACGGGCAACTGCATCACGAATACGTCCCGTGACCTCTTTTTCAGCCAGATCAACCGCAACTTTAATGGCATGCGCATAAGCCACTTCATCCGCTGAACCATGGCTCTTCACCACAACCCCATTAAGACCCAACAAAATGGCCCCGTTATGTTTGCGCGGATCCATTTGATCTCTAAAGCAACGCAGGGCTGGCTTTGCAACCAGATACATTAATTTGGTCAACCAGTTTTGACTGAAGGCTTCACGCAGATAGTGTGTGAGCATTTTAGCCGTACCTTCAATACTTTTAAGGCTGACATTACCCACAAAACCGTCACACACCACAACATCTACACTATCTTTAAAAATATCAGTACCTTCAACATTCCCAACATACATACCATCAGGAATAAGGGTTGCAGAACGGTTTTTCAACTCTTCTCCCGCTTCGCGCACCTGCTCATTGCCCTTCATATCCTCTTCCCCAATATTCAACAACCCTACCCGAGGGTGCTGCACACCTAGAACGGCATTGGAAAAGATGGAACCCATGAGGGCAAATTGACAAAGATGTTCGGAGCTACAGTCTACATTCGCCCCTAAATCCAGCATGAGCGTTTCACCACCAACAGCGGGAATAACCGATGCAATGGCAGGACGATCGATCCCACGTAAGGTTTTAAGCACAAACTTGGCGGTCGCCATCAATGCACCGGTATTACCTGCCGACACAAAAGCATCCACCTCTCCCTGCTTGACCAGATTGGCCCCCACACGCATGGAGGAGTCCTTTTTGCTCCGTAGCGCAATGGCCGGTTTTTCGTCCATCTCAACCACTTCACTTGCATGCCAAATACGAAAGCCATCCTCTTCCACACCCAGGGCATCCAACTCTTCACGAATACGCCCTTCCATACCGACCAGGGTAAAAATGATCTCAGGACGTTTTTTGCGAACCTCCAGCATACCTTCGATAATGGCGCGAGGGGCGTTATCACCACCCATGGCATCCAAAGCAATATGAACGGTCACAGCTGAACCTCGTTTATTGGACAGACCCAGACAAGGAAAAAGCGACCCACAGAAGAAAGGGGTGACAGATGATCTATCAGCCCCAAAAGGGCCTTACCCCGACCTAGTTTTACAACCAGGCCCTCTTCCACAGGTCGCTTCTTTATGCAAACCGTTCCATGGACATGATCATGGAACGTTTAATCTCTTACTCTTCGACACTAACCACTTCACGGCCATCGTACCAACCACACTTAGGGCAGACACGGTGGGGCATAATGGGCTCCTGGCAGTTGCTGCAGGTGCTGAGATTAGGGGCCTTAACGGCGTGATGGGCAGCGCGCATGCGACCCTTGGACTTGGAGGTTTTCTTCTTTGGCACAGCCATGGGGTTGCTCCTTCTAGGGTACTAATAATTCTTGGTGACGTATGGTGCCATGCCAACCTCCGCAGCACCCCTCTTAGCCAAACTTCTATGGGGGCGGCCAGTCAACACAAAGCGCAATCTTAGAAAGCGGTACACCGCTTGAAAAAAGGACAATGTCGCCTACAGCCTGTGCCCAACACTGGTAGGCCATACCAGCGTCATCCAGACCTCTAAACGTCTACGTACCTTAACAAATGAAGTACGACTCCTGATTCCGTAGCCCGCTCTTTTACCATAAACCCATGACAGATACAATGATTGATCGTGACTCACGCTCTTTTTTTTCGACGCAATCTAAGGTAGCACTTTTTATTCGATAAACACACCAGCGACATACTGAGCAAACATGAGCCATGACAGACACTGAAATTCCCCTTGAAAATGATAGTCATATATATAATTGACACCCCAATAAATTGGATTATGCTTATCTCTTTGCAGCATCATTTACAGACAGTCACAATAATTATAAAAAAAACAGGCTGTTTCCATGGCATGAGTTAAAGCTAGGTGCCATAGCTTACTCGCCAAAATCAAGAGCGCAGAGGAAATCAGAAATGAAAAAATTGGGTAGCATGCTGGCCGTTTCAGCTTTGATCATGGGCGTCACCTTACCTGCTCAAGCTGGAAACATGGCCAAGCCAATGGAAGCCAAATCACTGACCATTAAAGCGATGCAACAGGTTGATAGCCAGGGTGCTGACGCAGCCTACAAAGCGTTTGCCGTATCGGGTGGAGCATTCCAACCCAAAGATCTCTACATGTTCTGCCTGGACATGAATGGTGTTATGACCTTCCACGCCAAAAAGCCCCAACTGGCCGGTAAAAATCTCCTAGCGTTCAATAAATACGGTGAAACCTTTTTTGCTGATATGACCGAACTGGCTAAAACCAAAGGTGAAGGCTGGGTTAACTACAAGTGGCCCTACCCTGGCACCGAAGAGATTCGTGAAAAAGCCAGCTACATCAAAGCATCTGCAGATAAAAGCTTCTACTGTGGTAGCGGTGCCTACAAATAAGTCGGCACAAAAAAAATCTCTTTTATAAAAAAGACCGCCCGCACCGGCGGTCTTTTTTATACCCCTATCACAACAACCTATCCACATGAATAACAACCAAAAAGGCATATTGCGCAACACTAATACAGAACCATCAAGGTTCTGTATTATAAGCGAATTACCTTTCCTATATAAATCTACTTAAACAACCCATAGGAAATTCTTGGACTGGAAAAACCCACCAGAAATAAGTATAATGCGCGCCTCATAAAAAACGCCGCTAAAACGGTACCGGAAAGTGCAGCATAAGCCGACCTCCCTACTCGTGCATCGAGACCGGCATATTCTTAAATAGACTGTTCTTCCACCGTTGACCCGTCCCATCCGCCTGATGGTTTACGGCGCTGATCCGCCAGGCGCAACCAGAGGAGTCACTGGGTCCCCATGTCTTTTCAAAATTTGCCTGTGAAAAACATAGTCGCTGCCATCATTTTCACCATGATTGCATTCTACTTTGCCGCCATTGTCCCAACCGTTGAAGTAGCTTGGGTTATGGGCATCCTGATCTTTACCATCTACCTATTCTCTTTTGAAGTTGTTGGGGTCGATGTTGCCGCCATCACCGTGATGGTGCTGCTCGGCTTAAGCACGCTATTGGCGCCTGTCATGGGGCTGGAACACGGCCTGGTAGACAACCAAAACCTGTTTAATGGTTTTGCCTCTAACGCTGTTATTTCCATTATTGCCGTTATGATTATTGGCTCTGGTCTGGACAAGACAGGTGTCATGGGAAAAATGGCTGCCGTGATCTTAAAAGTTGGTGGCACCACAGAGGGACGGATTATCCCCATCATCTCTGGTACGGTGGGTATCATCTCCAGCTTTATGCAGAATGTAGGTGCCGCGGCACTGTTTATTCCGGTCGTTAGCCGTATCTCAGCACGAAGCGGCTTACCCATGTCCCGTTTGTTGATGCCCATGGGTTTCTGCGCCATCCTTGGTGGTACGGTCACCATGGTAGGGTCCAGCCCGCTGATTCTACTCAACGATCTTATTCTGAACTCAAACGCCACACTACCTGCGGATAAGCAGATGGAGACCTGGGGTCTCTTCTCCGTAACGCCCATTGGTCTGGCATTGGTTTCAACCGGTATTATCTATTTCATCATTGCCGGTCGCTTTGTTCTGCCTGCATCTGGGGGCAAAGGGGGCGCAGCAACCAGCCCCATGTCCTACTTCCAGGAGACCTATGGTCTGGACTATGTGATGAATGAGGTTCTGGTTCCTATGGAAACAGAACTCATCGGCCGCAACCTGTTTGATATTGAACATGATGGGCATAAGATCCGTATTATCGCCATTCAGCAGGGTCCTGGCGATATCGTCATGGGCCACAATGGTCTCTCACGAGAGTTTACCGTGCGTGGCGGCATGGTGCTGGGTGTCATGGGTACCCAATCTGAGCTGGAGCGCTGGGCCAATGAGTGGGGACTGATTGTACGCAAGGAGCTGAAATCCTTTCATGAAGCACTTTCAGCAACCAAATCTGGCATTGCTGAAGTGGTTATTCCGCCCAGTTCAGACTTGGTAAACAAGAGTGCACGGGACGTATGGCTGCGTAAGACCATGGGCCTATCCATGGTTGGTCTGCACCGCGGTGGAAAAACCTATAAAGAGGGTGAAGGCATCCGCGCCATGCCTCTGCAAGCTGGGGATACCTTGGTGGTTCACACCAGCTGGGAGACCTTGGCTCGTATTGAGAAAGATCGTAACTTTGTGGTGGTAACCACGGAGTACCCCAAAGAGGAGCTTCGCCCCAATAAAGTAGCCTGGGCCGGACTGTTCTTTGCCATCGCCCTATCCATGGTGCTGTTTACCGATCTGCGTTTATCGGTGGCTTTGCTAACCGGGGCCATGGGGATGGTACTCTCTGGCGTATTAACCATTGATGAAGCGTACCAAGCTGTTAGCTGGAAGACAGTCTTCCTACTGGCCTCGCTGATCCCACTAGGCGCTGCCGTCGAGAGCTCGGGGACAGCAGCCTGGATTGCCCGTGAAGTTCTTGGGGCACTGGGTGAGACACCCACATGGATTCTGCAAGGGGTTATTGCTGTTTTGGCGACCTTCTTTACCTTGGTTATGTCCAACGTTGGTGCGACAGTACTGCTTGTGCCCCTGGCCATTAACATTGCGTTGGAAGCTGGCGCCAACCCTGCCGTCTTTGCCCTCACAGTGGCTATTGCGACCTCGAACTCCTTCTTGATCCCAACCCACCAGGTCAATGCACTGATTATGGGTCCTGCAGGCTACCGTGTGCCGGACTTCATGAAGGCAGGTGGCATTATGACCATCCTGTTCCTCGTGGTTATGATGTTTATGATGAACTTGGTCTTCTAACTTAAGAAGCCTCTCATTGTAAGAGAAATCTAAAGCCCTGGATCCTGTGATCCAGGGCTTTTTCTGTTCTCCCCCTTAGCAAGCTCCGCACACCTTGGCATCAGGCCTATACCAGCGACATAGAGTGTTGAATGCCCCTTGAATACAGAAAATATCCTTTCAAGGCTTAAGCAAACTTGGCTCTACTTACGTGCAAACCACAGTTCTGAACATTCAAGGATCCTACGTAACGGTTTACCTGATTCAGCGCCCTATTAGGCCAGAACAGATCATTTACCCTTGGCAGAAGCATATCGCAGCCCTCTGTAAAGCCGCTCTCGACCCATAAGAGAGACAGCCTGAGCAGCTATGCTCACAGAAAGCGAAAGGGATACAAGACCGATCAGCTGTGGTTGTTATGCATCGCTCACGATGTAAGAGCACCATCTGTGCATTTAACCCAAGACCACCCCCCCACCATGATCACACTTTCTTGGCCGTTCGATCTAAAACCCCCACCTTTTTCCAAAAAAGGCGTACACTGTTAAAGGGATATCACCAGAATATAACATCCATTTCGTCCACGTTTTTTTGGGTATGATGGAGGCCAAACATGGCAAGCAAAGGTGTCTATTTCTTTGGCGACGGCCACGCGGATGGACGTGCTGAAATGAAAGCACTGCTGGGTGGTAAAGGTGCCAACCTGGCAGAGATGACCAACCTGGGGCTGCCTGTCCCCCCAGGTTTCACCCTCACCACTGAAGTCTGTACATACTTTCATCACCATGAGCAGCGCTATCCAACGACCTTACAAGCTGAGGTTGAAGCGGCACTCCTGCAGGTTGAATCTATCACCAACAGCCGTTTTGGTGATGCTCAGACGCCCCTTCTCATCTCAGTCCGTTCCGGGGCACGCGTATCCATGCCGGGTATGATGGATACCGTACTTAATTTAGGCCTTAATGACACAACCGTTCAGGGCTTGATCACCCAGAGCAAGGATGCACGATTTGCCTACGATGCCTATCGGCGATTACTGCATATGTATGGTGATGTGGTCATGGGGGTTCCTCATGAGCAGTTTATGCACGCCTTGGATGAGCTAAAGAGCCAAAATGGCTATCGCAACGATACCCAGGTTTTAGCTGAGCAGTGGATGGAACTGATTGAACAGTATAAACGTATGATTAAATCTCATACGGGACAGCCCTTTCCTGAAGACCCTATTGAGCAACTTTGGGGGGGGATTGGTGCCGTTTTTCACTCCTGGAACGTCCCCAGAGCCCGCACTTACCGTAAGCTCCATGGCTACCCTGAGGCATGGGGAACAGCTGTCAACGTTCAAGCCATGGTGTTTGGTAATATGGGGGCGGATTGTGCCACAGGGGTGGCCTTTACCCGAGATCCTGCAACCGGTGCCAAACAGTTTTATGGCGAGTATTTGGTTAATGCCCAAGGTGAGGATGTTGTAGCAGGCATCCGTACCCCCGGAGAGATCACACGACAGGGTAAAGAGGAACGTCATGCCCAGGAACCGGCCATGGAAGAGGTCATGCCTGAGCGCTTTGCCGAACTGATGATCATGCAGGAGCAGTTAGAAAAACATTATCGCGACATGCAAGACCTGGAGTTCACCATCCAGAAAGGAAAATTATGGCTCCTACAGACCCGTAACGGTAAACGAACGGCCCCTGCAGCGCTACGTATTGCGGTAGAGATGGTTCAGGAGGGGATGATCCATGAGCAAGAGGCGGTCATGCGTATTGACCCAACCGTGCTCTCGACCCTCCTCCACCCAACCTTAGACCCAAAGGCCCCCCGAGATCTTTTAGTTACAGGGCTTGCGGCTTCACCTGGGGCCGCTGCAGGTCATGTTGTGTTTACAGCCGATGAAGCGGAAAAACGGGCAAGTGATGGGCTACCTGTTATTTTAGTTCGTGAAGAGACCAGCCCTGAAGATATCCATGGCATGCACGCTGCCCAAGGTATTGTGACAGCCCGTGGGGGGCGCACCTCCCACGCGGCTGTCGTGGCCCGAGGCATGGGTAAACCCTGTGTGGCCGGATGTGGAAACCTGATCCTTGAAAATCAGGCTTTTCGGGTGGGGGAACGTACCATTCAAGAAAACGATTGGATCACCATAGATGGCGGCAGTGGACAGGTCATGGTCGGGCATATGCCGACTATAGAACCTGAACTGGGGGGGGATTTTGCCGTCCTTATGGCATGGGCAGACCGCTTTCGCCGAATGAAAGTACGTGCCAATGCAGACACACCTACCGATGCCGCCAAAGCCCTTCAATTTGGTGCAGAAGGTATTGGCCTATGCCGAACAGAACACATGTTCTTTGAGGATACGCGCATTTTAGCCGTGCGGAAGATGATTTTAGCTGAAACCGAATCAGAACGTCGCACAGCATTGGCCGAGATCCTTCCCATGCAGGAAGAGGATTTTGTGGCACTGTTCCGAGAGATGTCAGGCTTACCCGTGACCATCCGCCTTCTGGATCCTCCCCTGCATGAGTTTATTCCTCATGATGCCCCCGGCCAACAATCCGTTGCTGAAGCTCTTGGTATTTCACGACAACGGGTCGCAGAACGGGTGTCCGCCGTTCAAGAGTTCAACCCGATGCTGGGGCACCGTGGATGCCGGCTGGGGATCAGTTATCCAGAAATTTATGAGACCCAAATGCGTGCGATTGCACGTGCAGCTTGCCGATTAATTAAAGAGGGTCTGCGCCCCAGGGTGGAGGTGATGATTCCATTGGTCGGCCAGGTTACCGAGCTGGCCAAACTGAAAGGGTTGTGCCAACAGGTCGCCAACGAAGTAATGGCTGAACAGAACAGCTCATTCGCCTATCTCATTGGCACCATGATCGAGCTACCTCGTGCAGCACTTGTGGCGGATCAACTGGCCGTAGAGGCCTCCTTTTTCTCTTTTGGAACCAACGATCTTACTCAGACAACCTTGGGGCTTTCCCGGGATGATTCTGCCAACTTTTTAGCCGATTATCTCTCCCAAGGTGTTCTCTCTTGTGACCCCTTTGCCTCCATTGACCAACCCGGGGTGGGACAGTTGGTGAAAATGGCCTGCCACAAAGGCCGTAGCGTCCGGCCGGAGATTCACTTGGGGGTTTGTGGGGAACATGGCGGTGATCCAAGCTCTATCCATTTTTTTGAGAAAACAGGTTTGGATTATATCTCCTGCTCCCCCTACCGGGTACCGATTGCCCGCTTGGCAGCCGCCCAAGCCACCCTAAAAAACCGTATGTAAACGATAGAGGAGGACATATATACCCCAGAACAACTGTTTAAACTTGCCAATGCCTACCTAAGTTCTGCTAAGGTATGCATTGGTTTAAAGCTGTTGCCATTAGATGAGTGATGTTTATCTACCAGTTGGAGGTTCTATAAGATGCTTCGTTTCAACCCACCCAATATGGGGAATGCGGATCAATGCCAGTTCACCGATCCAGAAAAGCGCAAAGCGGATTGTGTACTGCATATTCAACAAGAACTCAGCGATAAACAGATCGAACTACTGGAAAGTGGAGCTAAACTGATTGAGGGCATTCACTCTTTCAAAGTCAATCGGCAAAAAAGGCACCTCGCTCTCTTAGAGTATGACGCCAACATCACCAGTGCCAAAAAAGTACAAACCGCCTTGATTGAGATACCCATTGGGGATGATATTGACAGCACCCCAGCACCACTAAAAACAGAGCTGGTTGGTTTATAAAAAACCAACATCCATTTGCTCTACAGAGGAGATCCACTCAGCGCTTGGACTCGGAGATCGGCTGAGCATAGCGCAGGATCACCTCCATTAAAGTCCGCTTTTTAATGGGCTTGGTTATATGGGCATTACACCCAGCTTGTAGTGAAGCTTCACGGGCGCCATCCAATGCATGGGCTGTCAAAGCAACGATAGCCTGTGCGGGCACCCCTTTGAGCTGCTCCCATTGGCGAATATGCTTGGTGGCTGTTTGACCATCCATAATGGGCATTTGCATATCCATAAGGATCAAATCAAACCGTTGCTGTTGCACATGGTTTAAGGCCTCTTTACCATTGGCCACCATGGTTAACTGATGTGAAGAGCCTTTCAAGTAAGCTTCAATAAGTTTTTGGTTATCCTCTGAATCTTCTGCCAAAAGAATGGTCAGCACACGATCATCATTCGGCACGACCTCTGGTAATGTCCAATCGCTCTTTTTAATCGGTTCCGCACAGGCCTGTAGTGGAAGCTGCACATGGAAAGCACTTCCCTTGCCTTCCTGGCTCTCGACCCAGACCCGCCCATGCATAAGCGCTATAAGACGACGAGCAATGGAGAGCCCCAAACCTGTGCCACCAAACCGGCGGGTAATGGAAGCATCCGCCTGACTGAAGCTGCTAAAGATCTGATCAAGATGGTCCGGCCCAATACCAATACCTGTATCTTCTACAACCAGATGGATGAGCGGTTCTCCCTCTTGATGATCCGTTCCCAAACAGATATTAACCAAACCTTCATCGGTAAACTTCACCGCATTGCCAGCTAGGTTAAAGAGTATTTGCCGTAGCCTGGCACGATCACACAGCACCCAAGCGGGGACAGCAGGATCGACCTTAACCTCTAAGCCCACCCCTTTTTTCTCAGCAACAACTTTGAGCAGTGATGCAATTTCATAGACCATTTCCACCAAGTCTGTTGGGGCTTCATCCACCAACATTTTCCCCGCATCCAGCTTGGAAAGATCCAAAATATCATTGATCAATTCAAGCAAGGTACCACTGGCTGACTGCAGCTTTTCCACATAGGCATGCTGCTCTGCTTCAAGCTCAGACTCAAGCAACAGGTCACTCATACCAATCACCACATTCATTGGGGTACGGATTTCGTGACTCATGGCCGCCAAAAAGGCTCCTTTGGCTTGGCTGGCTTGATCCGCCAGCTCTTTAGCTTGACGCAAGGCATCTTCCATATGCCGCCGCTGGGTAATATCCTGCACCGTGCCGATAAGGTTCTGGGGGGCACCGTGCTTATCCCGTGACATGTTCCCCAATGCCAAGACTGTGAGCGTACTACCATCCTTATGGATTAAACGATGCTCAACTTCAAACTGACTGCTGTTTGGTTCCTTGGAACAGACCCGATCCACCGCTTCACGCACTGAGGTTTGATCATCGGGATGCACCAGCTTAATTAAACCATCTAGATCCGGTGCGCCCAACCGAGGATCCCGCCCAAAAATTTCATACACCTGTGGCGACCAATGCAGCAGACCGGTTGCGACCTCCCAGCTCCAATTTCCCATGCGGGAAATACGTTGAGCTTCCAGGAGACGTGACTCCTGTTTAAGCAGGTTGTGGTTACTTTTTTCCAACTCCTCTGTGCGTTCAGTAACAAGCTCCTCCAGATGGTCACTATAGTGCCTTAGGGCAAGAGAATCCTGGCGTAACCGCCCCATTAATTGGTCAAGGTTCGCGGCTAACAGGCCCAATTCATGATTGCGTGAAAGATCAATGCTGGGTGGCTGCTGCCTATGGACAGCCGCATTGGCCACATCTGAAAGCTGCTTTAAGGGGCGCAGAAGCGAACTTGAAAAACGTCCACCAATCACCCCTGTTAAGAGGATAATACTCCCAAAAATCAGGGCAAAACGGCTGTGTAGGGTATTACGCAGTTCTTTAAGAAAGGTCGTGGGATAAGAGAGCAGGATAGAGCCTTCCATATTGGGCTCCATCAGACGTAAACGACGCGCCTCTGCAAACTGCTCCTGACCGGCCAGGTGGATAATGGAGGGAGCACCACCACGCTGGGTTCGGGCCAGAATGGTTTGGTATTGGATATAGGCCATCGGTACGGTATCCAGAGGTGTTGCTTCTCTGGGATAACTGGTGGCCATAACCGCCCGTCGCCGTACCATGGTGATACCTAAGTCACTATTGCGAGCAATGTTACGTACAAAAGTATCGTTGATCACATAGCCAGTTAACACCGCCCCATAATGCCCCTGGTGGCTGGCTTGCTTCATGGGGGTTACAGCATAGAGAACAAAATTGTTCAACTCTTGAACAATGGTCGCCCCTGCCAGACCTTTTTGGGTCGCTTGTCTAACGGACTTCCACGCCATTAAAGAAGCACCCTGATCTTCACGGGCACTGTGGTAAAGAATACGCCCTTTTTTATCCAACAAAACGACCATATCAGAGCTGGACTCTAGGCGTAGAGCCTCCAGCCGGGCGGCTATTTTCACTCGATTTTTATTTTCGATATGACTTTGCAGAGCAGGATCCAGCACAAAGTGCTTTCCCCACAAAAGGGCCGTCTGACCCAGTTGATTGATCATATTCTCGGTGGATTCCACCGCATTGATAAACTGAGTGCGCAGCATCTCTTGAAATTGCCGCTCAGCCAGCTCTACCGTCAAAAACCAACTGGCCATACCACCAATCAGCGCCATACTGCCAAAGAGAGCCGTTACCCTAAACCATAAACGCTGATAGAAAGGAAGTTGTTCCATATCAGTCCATCACGGTTTTAAAGAAGTTGTGGGACTGTTCGTTATGTCACCAACCTGATGATCATATTCAATATAGTGTTTTTTAAAGGCCTTATCCGCCCACTGTAGAGAACGATCTTCATGGCACCCTCCATTTTGACAGGAGTTAGGCATCTCCTCCAGAGTACTGATTTCAGGTGGGATAATACGAAAGGCATGACTACGAAGGCTGAAAAAACCACCTGTTTTAACAATACGTGGCATATGGCAATCCGCACAGCCGACAACACCGGTTGGACAAGGGGTATGCTTACCATTGCTGGTTTGAATAACACGGGCAATACTATCAATATGACAATCCGCACAGGGGGCTGTACCATCCGTATGCATAGAGGAAACCTTTTTATCAAACCCATGGGGGTTATGACATGCCACACAGGTTACTCCATGACGCGCCTGCTCCAGGTTAGGTTTCATCCCCTCTTTAGCCAAACGGTAATCGGTGGCATGGCAGTGCAAGCACTCTGCTGAGAGTTTGCCACGGTCTCCACCTTCGACATAGTTGGCATGGAGATTTTTCAACGCATTGGCATGACCAGACTGGTTCCAATCCGCATACTCCTGATGCCGATTTTTACTGACCCCTTGCCCCCACCAATATTTACCCTTTTTATCCTGTTTTTTAGTCAATGCTTGCCAGTTTTTCCCCATATCCCCACCTGGGGTCGCCTGGGTAGGAAAACTAAAGGTTACCGGGGCACCACCATCACTGGCCGACTCACTACTGGTGCCGCGATTATGACACTGGGCACACACCGAGGGGGCAACAGAGGTGATAATATGATGTCCGTTCGAGTCTATGTCTGGATGCTCCGGTGTACCATGACAGAGTTGACAGACCTTTTTATGTTCCAATTGCTCATGTTGAACATGCAGACTGCCCGGGCCATGACACGCTTCACACCCAATGCCAAACTCACTAAATTCTGTGGTTTTTGGATCAAACCCTGTGGTGTGACAGCCATTGCATTTGTAGGACATGGGGGTCTCTTTCCAGTCCTTAACCTTGTAGGGTACCCAACGTTTTTGCATCACCAGCCATTTGGCAGGTAGCGGGTAATACTCACCCTCTATCCGACGAACATAGACCTGCTCCCACTTACTACCCACAACAAACTCAACATCTTCTGGTTTAAAGGTAACAGCAGGGTCCCCGGATGCAAAATCCCCCAGCAGTTTAGCTCTGGGGTCGGTTACCGGTAGAAACATGATCGGATGTAACGTCTTGTGCCAGGATTGATAGTGCTCACTATGACAGTTTGCACAACTCTGCGAAGTCATATAGGTAGCCTGATCACCCGTATCTTTATGCAGATAGAGTGAATAGCCCAGAAACAGAATCAAAAAAAAGCTGGCCCAGATCAGCACACGTTTTTTCATACCATGCACCTCCTCTTTACAACTATTTTAAGAGCCACCCAACACATATTAGCCACCTAGAATCAATCTCTTACAAAAACCATACAAAACCAGGACAGATGCAGATCCAATCATACCAATTGTCATAATGTATAAAAGTCTACCAGATTAACTGGCTATCATAAACAATCTGCCACTCTGTCACCTCTTTTCCACCTCTTCGATCATAGAGCTGTCACTTTTTCTTGACTTTCCTTTCTTCAAAGAGGATGATCCGGCACCGGACGCAAATTGACATCATCTTCGGGGGAGAGCGCGGCGTTCGGTTAAAGCGCTTAATCTCGTTGTTGAAAGGTCCCACGTGTCCGATTTTGCCTCTTTGAAACTTGTAAAACCTCTACTTAATGCACTCAGCCAAGCCGGTTATACCACGCCAACACCGATCCAGGCTCAAGCCATTCCTCATCTGATGGATGGACGTGACCTGCTGGGTATTGCTCAAACCGGAACCGGGAAAACCGCAGCCTTTACACTGCCTATTCTCCATAAGTTGAGCCATATTAAAGGGCGCCCCACCCCTAAAGCACCCAGAGCTCTGATCTTAACCCCCACCCGTGAACTGGCCGCTCAGATCGGTAACAGTATTGCTACCTACGGTAAGCATATGCGAACCAGCCACACCGTGGTTTTTGGTGGGGTTGGCAAACAACCACAGATTAGAGCACTGAGCCGCGGTGTCGATATTCTGGTCGCCACACCTGGCCGCCTATTAGATCTAATGGGCGACCGGCATTTGCGTCTGGATCAACTACAGGTCTTTGTGCTGGATGAGGCTGATCGCATGTTGGACATGGGTTTTATCCATGACATCCGCCGCGTCATTAAAGCCATTCCGCCCAAGCGTCATACGCTGCTCTTTTCAGCCACCATGCCCAAAGATATTGCAGAGCTGGCTGAAGGGCTATTGAACAACCCTGCCAAGGTTGAGGTTACGCCTGAATCAACCACAGTAGAGCGTATCTCCCAGAAGGTGTTGTTTGTTGATAAACGCAACAAACGCCCCTTGCTCAAAGATGTTCTGGAGCGAGAGCCCATTGATCAAGTGCTGGTATTTACCCGCACCAAACATGGCGCCAACAGAGTTGCAGAGTACCTTGATAAAAACCGGATTGCCTCCGCAGCAATTCATGGCAACAAGTCACAGAGTGCACGAGAGCGCGCACTAGACGGCTTTCGTAAAGGTAAGTTAAAAGTACTGGTTGCCACAGATATTGCCGCACGAGGTATTGATGTCGCCGGTGTCAGTCATGTGATCAATTTTGACCTACCCAATGAGTCGGAAAGCTATGTTCACCGGATTGGTCGTACCGCACGAGCAGGACGCGACGGCCACGCGATCTCCTTCTGTGATGCTGAAGAGCGGGCTTACCTACTCGATATTGAAAAAACCATTCGCCAATCTGTTCCGGTGGATGAAGAGCATAGCTTCCACAGTGAAGAGGTCGCCAAAGCCGATCCGGTTAAACCGGTACGCAACCGTCGTGGTGGACATGGCGGTGGTGGCGGTAGCCGTAACGGTGGTGGACACCGACGTGGAAACCCAGGAACCGGTAGTAAAAGCCAACAACGCAGCGGCAGTGGCAACCGCCGTCGTAGCGGTGGGGGTAAAGGCAATAGTGGTGGCCAAAGCAACCGCGGAAATGCCGCTTAAAACCAACGTTACGGTGGCATAAAGCATGTGCAAAAAGCCCCAGCCCATTAGGCTGGGGCTTTTTCTTATGGCTCTTCAGGGATACTAAACAGCCTAGCTTATAACCAAGCCTCCTTGGCTATGGGCTTAGAGATGACGTAGCTTGCGAAATCACTTCTTATGCTGATTGTGTGGGGCAAAAAAGCCCCAGTCAGTTAAGACTGGGGCTGAGTATTGTCATTAAGGATCGCTAACGTGTGATCGACCACTCCGCTAGAATCAATTTTTAGAGCTTGATCTTAGCTGTGTTGATCATTTCTCGGGCCTGCTGCTCATGAGCTTTAAAATAGTGTACTTGGGTTCCGACATAGAAAATCAAATAGAGTTTTTCTTGCACCACTGCACCACGGGCAACACCTTGATAATCTAGACCTTTGGCATTTTTAAACGTAAAATCGAATTCAAACCCATCATGCCCATCCAACTTGGCAGGGAACAGGTTAAGGGTTTTTAGCTGGTGATAGGCAGGTTTGAAACTACGGACAAACAACTCCATAATTTCAAGCTCACTCATGGCAGAGTCAAAGGCCATGCCTGTGTCATCGGTCTTTTCGTTTGAAAGGTCCTTGCCAGAGGATATTGCAGGCAGGGTTTGAATACGCTGAAGACTGGCGCCATCAAATGTCCACTGTCTTTTTCCTGCAAGTTTGATCATGCTCCAATCATGACCAGCAGCCGTTAATTTAAAGCCATCACTCTCTTTGACCTCGCCTTGCTTGACCAGTTTATATCCCACACAACCACTGAGTAAGATGGGCAATACAAGCAGGGCTAATAAGGTTTTTTTTAAGGTAAAACGAGTCATTTCGGTGTTCCCAAATAACGTTGGATAAAGGTTGCACCATCTGCCTCAGGGCGCTGACGCAAATAAGTTCGGTAGGCTAATTTTGCTTCATCATGACGCTTAAGACGACGAAGCACCATCCCTAACCCCAAGTGTGCCTCAGAAAATTCGGTATCATCAGCGATGCTTTTTCGATACAAGGCCAGGGCTTTTTCATAATCCCCTTTTTCCCCGCGTAAGCGAAGAAGTTCCCCTTGTGCATAGGAGGCCTGCTTTTTAAAAAAGTCATCTTCAGCCATGGATTCAAACAGCTGAGTACTTCGATCAAAGTTACCCAGATCGATCTCATCCCGGATAAAGTCCATAATATGCGGTTGTAGCATCCGCACATATCGCTCTGTTCCAACCTCCCCTGCCCGATGTGTGCGGGTATAATCTGTGGCCAGCTTCTCCAGGGAGTGTTGTCGCTCTGCTGAGGGTGGGTGGCTATTATAAATGGAAAAGTGCACGCGGTTTTCTTTATCCGCTTTTTGCTCTTTTAGAACATTCTCCCAAATTTTATGCGCCTCTCTGGGGTCATACCCACTTTCAATCATTAAGCGTAGGCCATAGCCATCCGCCTCACGCTCATGGTCCCGCCCATAGGCCGCCAAAGAGGAATTGCCAATAAGAGAAACAACGCTGCTATAGTTACCCACCCCGCCATACGCCATCGCCAGGGTCAAGACCATCATACCGTTCGAGGTATCGATGGTGCTTTTCATACGTTGGAGAGAGTGGCGACGTAGATAGTGCCCAAGCTCATGTCCAATGACAGCAGCCAACTGGGCCTCATTGCGTGCCCGCAACAACAACCCAGACCAGACCTGCATGGCCCCATTAGGCATCATGGTGGCATTGAGGTGGGGTACCCGCATCAGGTAGACACGGGCATTGGCACAATAGCGCCCGGCCAAACGACAGGAGATACCCTGAACATACTGATTAAGCGCATCATGATTGATGATTTTACCTGACGTCTTATAAGACGCTTCAACCTTTTCCACCGCCATCCAAAGCCCACCCTCCATGGTATCCCTAGCGGGTTTTTCATCGGGTTTCAAATTGGCTATCTGGTAGGCATCAATCCCTTTATCCGCCCCCCCCTCTGTTTTAACCAAGGGGATATGTATGGGATCAGACCCTTTGACCTGCCCAGCGTGTTGAAAGGCATCGGCCACAACCTGTGGATTATCCGTGCTTGCGCAGCCATGAAGTAGAGCGACCACCAACAATAGAGAGAGTCGTAATGGTTTAACCACGCGCACCCCCTACTGCTGTTGCTGATAGTTATCCATTAATTCCTGAATCGACTGAGCAGCAGAGTCTGCTTTGCGAAGATCCCCAGACTCTTTGGCCAAACGACTGTGCCATACCACTTGACCATTACTTAGATCAACCATGGAAGCCTCCGAGATTTGTGCTCCACCCGGTAGATGCACACCTGCAGCGGCGGCGGCAATTAAAACCACCCAACGACCACTGGAAGAGAAGGAATCTCTAAAATGAAGGTAGAGACCATAATCGGCCCCGGTCAGCTCTTTAAGTTTCTTGCTGTAATCCCCAACCACCCAGTCAGGGTCGGCATATTTGGTGGGAAGATGAAAGGCCGTATAGTTATGCAAAAAGATGGTTTGGTTAACCTGTGCATGCAGTTTTTGCATTTGCACCATATCTTCTGAAGCATTGACGGCCAGATCGGTGGGCATGGTTTGGATACGCAGGCCGCGGGATGATGCATAATCGCGTATCGCAGCATCAAGATTTTGCTTGGCTTGCTGGGTCCACCCAGCTTTGGGCTCTTGTACGCCCCCAGCTTGGATCTCATAAAGCTCAACATCCATGGGCATCATCAACAAGGTCTTATCAGAGCTTACAACACTTGAATCAACCAATACTTTTTTAGGTACGGTGCAGCCACCCAGAAAGATGGACAACAGTATAAAAGCCGATAAAAAGTGGTTTTTACGCAACATATCACTCAATCCAGTAATGTTTAGTGAGGGGTAAACACCTATTTGAGGGCAACAAAGGCCACCCTTATAAAAAAGTTTCTTGATGAAAACATAAAAAGTTTTGCAATACAAACCTAAACAAACAGACACTTAGTAACATATTTATGTGACATAATATTCTTGGGATGCACATCATCTCATTGAACAGATGATCCATTGTCAGCAACACGCCAATACACCATAATCTTAACAGCGCTGGCCTTTTACCAATATTTGGGAAACATGAACCAAACTTTTGCCCCAAAAGTGGACTTCTTTGATGTTGTCCAATCCATATCCAAAGCCCTGGATTACGCCTTTCCACACATTGTTTCCCACCATGTTCGGGTAGCTTATGCGGCTCTTCGCATCAGCCGCTCTCTGCGCCATGATCGGCAGACTGAAGCTAACTGTCTAATTTCTGGTATGTTGCATGATATCGGTATTCTCTACGAAGAACATGCCGACGATGCCGCTTTGCTGGATGCCCGGGATGATCGCCATGCCCTGATTGGCTACCACTTGTTAAAAGAGGATGCCATCTTTGGTGCCTATGCGCCGATCATACGCTATCACCACAGCTTTCAAGCCGGACACCCCTTTGCGGAGCATATCCCCATTGAGTCACAAATTCTCAATCTGGCTGATATGGTGGATCCACTCATCCGCGAAGAAAAAAACCTGATTGAACAGCGCCAAGATGTACGAACCCGGCTGGATGAACTGGTTGGCCAAGGTTATCCCAAAGAGCTGGTTCACGCCTATCGTCGCTTAATTGAGCAGGACGACTTCTGGCTGGATCTATGGTCCTCTGACCTGCCAGGGATTTTAAAACAGCAGGTCAAACGTTTTGAAATTGAATTTGACGCCGGACTTTTGGTCGCTTATGCGCAATTGATGGCACATTTGGTGGACTTTAAAAGTCGCTTTACCTCTACCCACTCCAGTGGTGTCGCGGCAACAGCTGAGTATATCGCTCGGATCATCGGTTTTTCTGAGGTTGAGTGTATTGAAATTCAAGCCGCTGGCCTGCTGCACGACGTGGGTAAGATTGCTATTCCCAATCAAATTCTTGAAAAAAATGGCACGTTAACACCTGAAGAGTTTGAAAGGGTTAAGGCACACGCCTACTATACCAACAAAATTCTTGATGTTATTCAAGGCATTGACCGCATCAAAACATTCTGTGCCTACCACCATGAAAAACTCAATGCCTGCGGCTACCCTTACTCTATTCCTGGTGCTCAAATACCTCTGATCGGACGTATCATCAGTGTGGCGGACATCTTTACAGCTCTGACCGAAGATCGCCCCTACCGTAAGGGGATGGATGAAGCGAGTGTTCGCCAAATTTTTTGTGATATGGTGGACAAGGGTGAGCTGGATATCCGCATTACCCGCGTTCTAATGGAGAATTATAAAGCCATTAACCAATATCGGGAAATGGCCCAAGAGCAAGCTCGCAGTGGCTACATTTCCTTTATTAACCGGATTCATAACAACCCTGCTTAATACCTGTATAAATAGAACATTCACCTAAAATCTCTAAAAAACTTATTTCTCCATTTTTTTTGTGTTTTTTCTGTTCTTTTACGCATGAAAACCGTATGCTACGCCCCACTTTTGGCTTTAGTAGACCTGAAGGACCCTGCTGCATGAACAAACATCTGGACAATTTTGATGTCTTCCCCTGGAATGAGAATTTTGAAACTGGCATTCAACAGGTGGATGACCAGCACAAAACTCTTGTGCTGATGCTCAATCAATTGACCGATGCCCTTGTCCACGATAACCCTGTGGAACTTTCCCGTATTTTTGATGAATTGGCTGTTTATGCCAAATACCACTTTGACTCAGAAGAGGCCATTTGGGCTTCTAAATTTGGTGATGACCGTTGGTTGGCCCTACATTGTGAAACCCATGAATCTTTTTTACCCAAAGTTTTAGAATTAAAAGCCGAGCAAGGGGATAAACCTCTGCGGGTTATTCTAGAACATGTGGTGAAGTTTTTGATCCGGTGGTTGGCTTTTCATATTATTGATAGCGATAAGCGCATGGCCCATGTCATCCACTATATGGATGCGGGTTGTGACTTTGAAACCGCTAAACTTCGTGCAGATGAAGAGATGAGCGGATCAGCACGGGTTTTAATTGATACCGTGTTGAATATGTATGACGGGCTCTCTTCGCGCACCTTGGAACTGATGCGGGAACGGGTAGAACGAAAAAAAGCAGAGGCTCAACTTCGGGAAGCCAACCGTTTGTTAGAAGAGCAAGCGGTAACCGACCAGCTCACCGGCCTATTCAATCGGCGCCATTTTGATGAAGTCTTTGAGCAGGAGTTACGCCGGGCCAAGCGTGAGCAACGTGTTCTCTCTTATATTATGCTGGATATTGATCACTTTAAAAAACTCAATGATCATTACGGCCACCTGCAAGGGGATATTGCGCTGAAAAAGGTGGGAGAGATTTTAATTGAGATCTGCCGTCGACCTGGTGACTATGCTTTCCGCCTTGGTGGAGAGGAGTTTAGTGTGCTGGTAGCAGATCAGGGTGAACAGTGCGGGGTAGAGTTTGCAGAACGTATTCGTGCGGCCATTGAATCTTCAGGCATCCCCAATATCCAGAGCCCTGTATCCGACAAAATGACCACATCCATTGGCTTGCTCTCAAAAATCCCTGAAGCAGACTGCTCCATGGACCGCTATCTTAAAATTGCAGATACACGCCTATATGCCGCCAAACAACAAGGGCGTAATTGCGTTGTTGCCCATGATTAATACCCGTTAGGCATTGGCCACTGTAGAAATTTCCCCCATGAGCAAGCCATCTTCCAAGGTCCATGTACGGTGGATTTTAAAGGGCCCTTCCCCCAATACCGTAATACCCAAAAGGCCGTCGGGCATTTTCTGAAAATCGGTAATGGTGACCAGGGTTCCCCGCTCTTCAATAAGTGGGATCGCCCCTGCATCACTACCTTCGATAATGGGCACAATGCCAAAGGCAGCCGTTTTACCCGCCACCCGTTTGATCATATTTAAATAGCGGGGTTCAAAAATACGCAGTGGCAGCTTCTGTCCAGGCTGTAGATCCACATGCAGTGGAAAAAGTGGAATTTCCATCATTGACATACCCCTCCTTCTGACCACACCAATCTCTAATAAGAGTACGTTAACATGCCTTCCCTCTTCAGAGCCGGGTTATTCCGCAAAGTTTCCTCACACCCTTCTCGCTCATAGCATCTTTGCTCGTGGTAGCACAGCAGCCACGACAGAGAATATCAGCCTTCTAAGTCGTCGGTTTAAAGATAATCTTAACGACACCTATGCAAACCAGTTATGAAAGCAATACACAACACAGAGCGATAGGCGCACGCTTAACTGGCGAGCTACTTAAAGAAGAGCCTGAAGACACAACGCATATGTAAATGCTTGCCTCTGACCATGGTGTATGCTGAACCCGCCTAAAACCGCGCAACCCATCAACCCTTAGTCTAGACCTCTCCAAGATTAAGGGGGAACAGCGACGGGCTGCGCAATCTTTTGTTCTGCTTTAACAGCATTGGGACACTCAAGAAAGATCTGAGCCGGGCAACGTTCACAGTGCGACGAGTCAAGGTAGGTATCCACAATGGTACCGATCGCCTGGGTTTTAGAGCGAAAAACATGATCTTCACGAATGGTCCGTATACACCCACTCCGCTTGAACATACCGCACACCTGCTCTTTAACATCATACAGAAACAGATGCCCCCCCTGCTCCCGACGGCGGATGGCCTCCCGAAGCAACAACTCTGCCCCTGATAGATCTGTAAAGTTAATACCACTTCCAATGATCAACAGGTTTTTCTGATGCCCTGGATCTTCCAAAAGATCTTTCAGCTTCTCTTCAACATGGGGTACCGAACCATAATAAAGGGAACCATCAATCCGCAAAATCTTCAGTTGTGGACATTCAGGTAGCGTATGGTCGGTCACAAACATACGCCAAGGTGAAGCAGGATCTGGCACCCGGGTGACCACTTTGGGATGAGAGGTCCGGTTAAGGTAGAACATCAAAGAGAGCAACACGCCAATATAGATGGCAAACTCCAGCTCCAGAAGCAGCGTTGCCACAAAGGTGACTAACATCACAATAAGCCCAGGTCGGGTCGCCACACCAATCTTTTTAATATGGTGAAAATCGATCAGATTAAAAGCCACTTTTAAGATAATACCAGCCATGGCCGCAATGGGTAGATGGGCAGCCAAAGGGGCCACCGCCAGCACCAAAATGACCAACATAATCGAGGCAAAAATACCGGACATAGGGGTTTTTGCCCCAGCTCGGTAGTTAACGCCACTACGGGTAAAAGAGCCTGATGAAGGGTAGGCAGAGAAAAAACTACCCACAATATTTGATAGCCCCTGCCCGACAAACTCTTTATTACCATCAATGGTTTGCCCTGACTTTAAGGCAACAGAGCGGGCAATAGAAACCGCTTCAATCAACCCCAGCAGAGCAATGGCCAAGGCACCAGAAGCCAGCTCCCGAACCATATGCAGATCCCAATCAGGGGAGGAGAGAGGTGGTAATTGGCCAGGGATGGCCCCCACCAAGGTAATGTCATGAGCCTCAACCCCAAGCCCTGCGGCATACAGACTACCGATAATCATTGCCAACAGCATATCTGGCCATTTGGGGAGAATTTTTTTAATCAATATGGAGGCCCCCAATGTGACCAACCCCACTGAGAGCACATACGGGTTGATAAAGGAAATCTGCGCAATTAAGGCTTCCCAGGTATGTACAAATGAGCTGCTTCCCTCAACCGTTACCCCAAACAGGTGTTTCATCTGGCTGGTTGCAATCAGCAAAGCCGCCCCTGAGGTAAACCCCACCACCGCCGAGTGCGACACAAAATTGATCAACCCGCCCAACTTTGAAATACCTAACCCAAACTGAATAACCCCTGCCATAAAAGCCAGAGTTAGGGCCATGCTAATGTAGAGCGCACTACCTGGCTCCGCCAACGGTGTTAACGTCGCAAAAACCACAATGGAAATAGCCGTTGTTGGCCCAGATATAAGATGATGGGAGGAACCAAAAAAAGCCGCGATCACCGCAGGTACCATCGCGGTATAAAGACCATATTGAGGGGGCAAACCCGCAATGGCTGCAAAAGCAACCCCTTGAGGAAGCACGACCACAGCACCAGTTAACCCGGCCAGCCAGTCTTGACGAATGGTTTCGCCATTGGCCGTGCGCAGCCATTTGGGCAGTCGAAATTTGGGTAAGCGCTGTAACCAACCTGTACGCTGCTGCGTGTTTGGTCGAGGATCCGCTGTCTTGCTATCCAGCGTGGTGGAAGCTGAGGTGTTTTGGGAGGCGGACATGGTGCCAGCTATCCTTAATAAAAAAATAAATCAGACAGAAAGCCTGAGAAGAGAGGAAAGCACTCTACGCCTACAGCCAGGGTTTCACCACCTTAAAAGTGTAACGAATTTGTATTTGTAACTTTTTGGATTCATACAACTTTTTACTCACTATTCATGAATACCCCGCATTGATAAAAGTGTGCTCATTTATGCATCACCCCCCTCATTTTATCGCCATTTATGATGATGCCTATCAATGGACTAAATGATCAGTTGACTTAATTTGTCCGATCTGTATATTAACAGCTTCTAATAAACGAGTTATATCCAGAACTGGAGCTTCTTATGGAACAGGAACAAGGTCTCTTAAACAAGCTTGGTAGCGACTATCTGCCCTGGACGATTGTTGTCATCGGCATTGGAATGGTAAGTTTCTCTACCTTCCTGGGTGATTTTCTGATCGGCCTGTTCTCCTAAGAGCATTCCATCGGTAGTGCTGGAACTGCGTTCACTTTCGCAGTTCCAGCCCCCCCTTCTGCATCGCCCACCGCATCTCATCCCCTCCACACACATAGCCATTTTCTACCGCACAGTAGGTTTACCATCAACGTTCCAAAGCCCTCTATTCTTCAACATGCTTGCTCTACGAACCTTTGGTTTCTCGATCAAACGGATCATCAACCAAGCGAATTTTAAGTAGCCCCCTCCTTGCGAGACCTTGGGTAATCTTGCTTCAACACTATCGAGATCCGTTTATAACCATAAAAAAACCCACCTGAATCATCTTCAGATGGGCCTGTGCGCGCTGTAATCTAAATATGTTAAGCAGCCATCTCTTCAGTTTGGCTCTCAAGCTGGCTAATTTCTGCATCGATCACCGCCTTATGAGCCTGTTGTTCAGGGCTCATCTGTTCAAAAGCACGCCCCAACATAGCATCGAGCATGGCAAAGATTTCATCAATCTCACTTTGCTGCTCATCATCCGGTGAGAGCTCTTCAAACAGGGCTTTAAGCAGTTGGTTGAGTGATTCAATAGACTCACTCTGTGTCGCGCTTAATTGTGCCAGTAAAATTTCACTCTGCTCGTGCTGCCAAGCCACCAACTGTCCTTCTTGTTCTTCGCTAAGTGTAAACATCTCATCCAGCATCTCTTCCATGGCTGAGATCTCTTCATTAAGGCTCTCTACCCGACTTTTCACATCAGGTGGCATAAAGAACTGTGCTTGGTTAAAGGCGGTATCTAACGAATCAAACAGAGCATCTCCCTCCTCTTGCTGGGCATCAGAGAGGTCAAAGCTGGAGAAGATCTCCTGCAAGCGGTCGTAAGCGTGGTCAATGTTACGCATATCTTTGGCACTGAGGTTATTTTCTAAAAGTGCATCCCGCTCTTCATAGAGTGCATCCAAGGCCTGCATGGAACGAGAATCCCCAGAGAAGGCAATTATTTCCGTCTGGCTATAGGAGATAGCGGCAGATTTTTCCACCTGCCCCACACGATTCATTGAAACCGAACGGCTATAGGAAACACTAGAGATTTGATAGGCTTGGATCTGGAAACTCATGGCTTATCTCCCATTGAAAAGACGCTTAGTGCAACACACACCTATCCAATAAAAGCACAACCCATGCCGTTTTTTAGGGCAGATCAACGATCCTACGAAAAATGATTCGATGCTTAGGCAGAGGCCATCTAAAAAGAGCGGGGTCTTCCACCGATCTTCTCCTACGGTTAACCGAGCCGACCAACGCACAAACCCACCTCTTTTCCCCACTAAATAGCCCCCTCCTAAACGATGCCCCCAACCTAACAGCGCACAAAGATACACATGATACAGATAGGGCAAGATGAGCAGAGATGCTCACAGGGCAGCTCGCCTATAAGCGTTCAAACTCAGCAGAATTCCAGCGTCACAACGATTGTATGTCAGGTGAGAAGGCTTAAACCAAACGCATAAGAACCACAAAAGGAGAGAGCATATGAAACAATGGAAGGATACAGGGAGAATCACCCACCATGCAAAACGGCCTGCTGAGGTTATCAGCAGGCCGTTAAGGCACACGCCCTTTTGGGGCTATCTGTGCAAAACGCCAGTCGGGGCAGACAGCGTTTTAATATATGGCGTCCCGTACGGGAATCGAACCCGTGTTACCGGCGTGAAAGGCCGGTGTCCTAGGCCCCTAGACGAACGGGACATTGGTATGCCGTGGGCCAGTTTATAGCGCACTCAGTGGGGCAGATGCAACGCTTTTTTTCACCATGCTCTCACAAAAATGCCACGCCTATAAAAAACCCCTGATCACGACCCCATCGAGCGGCCCCCTATAAGCAACCGTCGTGAATCGCCAAAAGGCCCCCTCCTCCCCTTTTATAACCCATAGAGAGCGTACGCCAAAATGATCAGGCCCCTAAGAAATCCTAAGCTGTGCAGTGTTCAAATCTGCTCTAGGTGCTGATCGCTTATTCAAGCTCATCTCTGCCCATGGGTTGGAACCTGCACCGGCTTGCATAACGATCAGCTGATCGATAAGGCTATCATTTAAACACAAGGACCCCTTGTTGCCTTATGAACAACAAACCCCCAATCACAGGGATGAAAAAAACAAGCTGCTGCTTACACCATGCCTCGCGACTTACCACCACGATTAAAACGATCTAACCTAAAACAGGGTTCACTCTGATGGTTTTGCCCCCTACCCTTTCAATCGCTAGGATCTACCCCTGGAGTCTTTATAAAAACAGAAAAGCCCTGCGGCCGTGAAAAGGAAAAAGAGCTTCCCAGCCACAGCAACAGGGCTTTGTGTATCGACTTAAGATCTTACGATCCTTTAAAGGGCTTTGGATCATAGATTATACCGATTTAAAAGCTGTCACGTTAGACAGACTTAATGGCAAAAACCGATGGACGGCGGCGTTTACCAGCCTGCTGCAGCTCTGCCTCATAGCCTTTCCAGTAGACTTCCATATTCTCATCAAGATCATACAGCAGTTCCCAATCGTAAATACCACTGTCATGATCATCAGAAAAGCCTAGACGTACCGCATAGTGACCAACGGGCTCAATATCGGTGATGGTGACATCCAACTTGCCATCAATGAGCTTTTTTTGATCCGGTGTATGACCACGGCAGTCAGCACAGGGGCAAAACACCCGCAGTGCTTCCATGGTAAAACGAGACTTCTTACCATTATCCCAGGTGATCTCCAACACCTTCTCCGCTGAGATCTGACGAATCTCTGTAGGTAGGTGCGAGGCGCCAAACTGGGTCTGATTCAAATCCATCTTCACTACTCCCTAAACAGGTCAATCGACCTATAATTTTCTATGTAACACTTCCGTCGGGTCCCGGCCAAGATCATGACTGACCAAACGTTGTAGACTCTCTTTTAACGCCTCTTGGGCTGGATCTTCAACTACCTTCTGCCAATTACCCGGTGAAAAACGGCATGAGGAAAGGATACGTTCCATACGTTGACCATCACTTTGCTGCTCAGATTGTGATTTTTCACCCAACGCTTGTACCACACCACACAAGGCTTGCTCCATATGGTTCCGCCGCCCTGAACAGACCAACAATTGATCACACCCAGCACGTATAGCACGCGCGGCACGATCCTCCATAGACCCACCAAGTGCGCCCATCTCCAGTGCATCCGAAACAATAAGCCCCGTATATCCCAACCGGCCCCTGAGCCAGTCTTTTAACACCACGGAGGACCACGTAGCTGGATGTTGAGGATCCAAATTTTCCATCACCAGATGAGCGGTCATAATGCCCTGGATTTGTTTTATCAACTGCACATATGGGACCCAGGTTTTTTGCCGCAGTTCCCCAATTTCTGTTTTTACCCGAGGCAAAGCCAAATGGGAGTCGACCAAGGCATCCCCATGACCGGGAAAGTGCTTAGCCACCCCCATCACCCCAGCAGACTGCAAACCGGTAAGCCAAGCCCCAGCTAGATCGGTAATGGTGTGGGCATCTCGCCCAAAAGCACGGTTACCAATGACCGGATCTGCCTGTGGGGCAGGAATATCCAGTACCGGCGCACAGTTGACACCAAACCCCAGGCTTTTTAACTCTCGCCCAGCTAAGGCACCAGCCTGTTCAGCCAAATATCGTGCCTGCATGGGGGCATGACGGTAGAGTTTAGCAAACTGCTCAGCCGCGGGTAATGGGGTAAGTGGATGCCCTAAACGCTGTACCCGCCCCCCTTCCTGATCAATCCATAAGACCGTATCTGCACTGTAGTGGCGAATACGCTCAATCAGATGTGTCACCTGCTCAAGATCCCGGATGTTACGGGAGAAGAGCATGACACCTGCCGGTTTAACCGCCTTGAGATAGACCTTCTCCTCCGCGCTAAGGGTTAACCCGGAGAGTGAGGTCACCAAATACCGACCAGGATGTATGGATTCTGTCATTCAATCATCTCACATCGTCTAAAAATCAACACCAATCACACACCATACCCCATAGCACGCAACCGCCATATGGTTAAGATCAGGTCACCTTTTCAACCTGTACGCGGTTATCATGAAAAGCCGCACCACCGGTCGGTTCAACAACATCAGCATGACTCAAAGCGTTTAGAGAGATGCCCTCTTTAAATGCCTTTGCCGCATAGTTGCTTTCACATAGGGTTAGACCAGGACGAACATCTTCTGTCAGGTGTGCTTTAAAACGCAGATAAGCCAAAGCGTTATAAGCAACAACAAGATCCCCCTCTTTCACCCCACGCTGCTGGGCATCCTCTGGGTTAATGAACAACAGAGGCTCCCCCAGCTTTTTTTCATGATAGTCGCACTGGGTGAAGGTCGAGTTCAATACGGCATGGGCCGGTGGGGTCATAAAATCCAGCGGATAGCTCTGATCTGAAGCCAGATCACGCCGGTTGACCGCCCAGTGGTCTGGTAGAGCTGGCATTTGAGGATTCGACCAATGGGCCCGAAAGTGAAAACGCTTATCGGCATGCCCAAAACCATGCCGGTGGTGACGGGTATCTTCATCCGGTGTGACATCCTGCCAACGCCCTTGCCACTGATCAATGGGTGGCAGGTTAGAGTCTGCCAATACCTGGGCAACGGTTTGGGTGGTGCTGTTCTTAAACTCCTGCTCCTCATATCCCAAACGGCGGGCCAGCTCATTGACCCAATCGTGGTTACACCGGGCATCCCCAGTTGGTGGTAAAATGGGCTGGGCATGCTGCAGGGTATATTGGCCATAGGAGCTGTAGAGATCTTCATGCTCCAAAAAGGTGGTGGCTGGCAGTAAGATATCTGCAAACTTGGCGGTATCACTCATGACCTGTTCATGCACCACGGTAAACAGATCTTTACGGGTTAGCCCCCGGTAGACAGCGCCAAGATCCGGGTTGGTCACAGCCGGATTCACACTCATAATCAACATCGCTGAAACCGGGGTTTCCTGCTTTGTATCATTCAAGATCGCCCCAACACGGCTCATATCCAGCTCACGTGCGGGCTGCCCTTGCACTAAATGGGGTCCGGTAATGGCCCGATCGTTGAGACCAAAGGCCCCGTGGGACATCATCATCGCCCCACCCCCGCGCTTTTCCCAAGCGCCCACCATGGCAGGAAGGGCAGACACCGCATGAATATTGACCGCCCCATTGTTTTGGCGGCTCATACCCAACCCCATACGGATATAGGGCACCGAAGCCTGCCCTAACTGCCGAGCAAACTGGCGGATCGTCTCCGCCTCCAGGCCGGTAATTTCAGCAGCCCACTCGGGAGTCTTATCCTTAAAGTGAGTCTCAACTTCTTCATCAAAGTCGGTCATGCGCGCCAGATAGTCCCGATTGGCCAAACCCTCCCCCAACAAGACATGCATCATAGCGGCAGCCAGTGCGCCATCGGTACCGGGACGCGGATTAATATGCTCATCCGCCAACTTAGCGGTCCGGTTACGATAGGGATCGACGACAATAAATTTTGCACCGCGGGCACGGGCTTTTTTAACAAACCCCATCATATTGATGTGGGTAGAGACCGCATTAATGCCCCACAACACAACAAGATCACTACACGCCGCCATATCATCGGCACTGGGGCCGACAAAATTATTGACCCCAGCTTGCCACCCCGCTACCCCGATATAGGAGCAGATGGTGCCCAACATACGGCTGAACCCCCCACGGTGGGTCAAACGTGTCAGAGCTTTACGCTGCAACAGCCCCATGGTCCCCCCGTACCAGTAGGGCCAAACCGTCTCGGCACCATATGTATCGATGCGACTTTGCAGCTCAGTTACCATGGTCTCCATGGCCTCATCCCAACTGATAGGCTCAAAATGACCTAACCCCTTGGGGCCTACCCGCTTCATCGGTTGGGTAATGCGTTCACCATTCTGCACCGCCTCATAACGGGCCACTTTGCCGCAAATAACCCCTTGAGTAAAAGGATGGTTACCATCGCCTTTAATCTTGGTTAAACGCCCCTCTTCTGTGGTGATCTGCAGGGCACAGGCGCTGGGGCAATCCAGTGGGCAGGTGGTATAGTGTGTTTCTGTAGCCATGGTCCAATGTCACTCTTAACTTAAAGCATTGGGCAAAAGTACCCAGCATCTGGTATAACCCCCTTTGCCCCATCAACACAATGGAAGCGACACATGGCCCGTAAGACAAAAAAAGATATTGAATCCATTTTTGCCACACTCAAAGCGGCCAATCCTGAGCCTGTAAGCGAGTTGGATTACCGTAACCCGTTTGAGCTCCTGGTTGCGGTGGTGCTCTCTGCTCAAGCCACGGATGTTGGCGTAAACAAGGCAACCCCTGGCCTGTTTCAGGCCGCCCCGACCCCAGAAGCCATGGCTGAACTGGGGGAAGAGGGCATTAAGCCCCACATCCGCACCATTGGGTTGTTTAACAGTAAAGCTAAGAATTTGGGCTTACTGGCCAAAAAGCTGGTCCATGAGCACAACAGCGTGGTGCCCCAAACCCGTGAAGAGCTCCAAGCCCTACCCGGTGTGGGGCGTAAAACGGCCAATGTGGTTCTAAATGTCGCCTTTGGGCAACCGACCATGGCGGTGGATACCCATGTTTTTCGGGTCTCTAACCGTTTAGGGCTGGTCAAGAGTAAAACCCCGGAATCCACCGAAGCCCCCCTGGTTAAGGTGGTTCCTGAGCACTTTATGGATCACGCCCACCATTGGTTAATTCTGCTGGGGCGCTACACCTGCAAAGCACGCAAACCCCTGTGTGCCGAGTGCCTGGTTACGGACTGGTGCAGCACCTTCCAAAAAGAGCAGAAAAAACGGGAAAAACAGACCTAATAAGCGCTTTTTTTCGAACATCTACTATTTTTTATTCAACATTTACTGCAAAACCTCCGATCTTAGAAGTAGGAGGATTGCAACCATGATTAATCCCGTACAAAACGTGATGGTCTTTGGTTTGCTCAGTGCGTTCCAAAAAGAGGTTGGTCGCGAGCGTGACCGACGTGATATACGCACAGAAAATGGCAAAGCCCAAGATGAACACCATGTCGAGACTACCCAGGAGTCCAACCAAGGACCTGTGGTACGTCACCGCACCAAGCCCAATGTTGGGCGCCCTGCCAGCCATGAGCCGGTGGAGGCGGTGGACCGCGTGGTTCGCCAAGAAGAGCAGGAAGAGCAAGAAGAGGAACATCAAAACCCTGACCCTGATCATGGCCAGGAAGCCGCTCAGCATGCTTTGGAGATGATCCGTGCCAATCAGGTCGCTGAGGATGTTGCCCACATCGCCCGGTGGCACCAAGCCCCCGAGGCACGGCGACAACAGCTCGATCGTGCGACCCAGTTCCTGGTCAATGCCATGCGTCGGCACACCGACTATTATGATGAAGATATCCCCGAAGAGGATGAAGAGCGCGCTTAAGCCTCCATCGCTTGTTCTCAAGCGTTAGAGGCTTAAGCCTTGCTTATTTTCCTCGATATCGCTGTGCCTGACGCCTTGATGACAGACTTAACCGCCCCCCTCTATCCACCGGCCAAAAGCAAACAGCCCGAGCGCCTGAACCAGCCCCCCGTGCCACATATGGCAGCAACGCAGAGCCCCTCCTCTTGTAGGGAGGTACGGTCTTCAAACCGTGCTTAAGCGACTCATCCACGCTATGGACCTTTTTTATACCCATACTCTGCAAGTGCTTAACATGGCCAAGCCTAGATACTCCAGAAGAGTGCTTGATGTCTGGCATGGTTCTAGATCTCCCCCATTAACCTTGCGCTAAAACCGCCTGGATCTCTTCTTGAACATAAGGATCTGCCTCTTCCTTTTGTGCTTGTTCTAAAGCAGCCTGCCCCTGTTCACCGCACTGCCCCAACCCCCAGGCCGCGTGGCCACGCACCAGGGCATGCTCGTGCATGAATAACTGTTTGAGCATGTCACATGCTTCTTCACTGCCCCAATTGCCTAATGCCACCGCCACATTACGCTGCACCCGGATACGCCCTGTACGCTTAACCGGAGATTGACTGAACAGGGTACGGAATTGCGTTTCATCCAACTGCGCTAACATCAATAAATCTGGGTTTTCCAGCTCAGGTTTGGGTAAAAAAAGAGGCTCCTGGGTTGGGGTTCCAAAGCGGTTAAAGGGGCAGACAATTAAACAGTCATCACACCCATAAACCCGGTTCCCCATAGCCTGACGCATGCCCTGAGGAATAGGCAGGTCGGTTTCAATACTCCAGTAAGCCAGACAATCTGGCGCCAACAGCCAATAAGGTTGATCTAGCGCCCCTGTGGGGCATGCTTTTTGACAGCGATCACACTGACCACAATGATCAGGCTCCACAGGATCTGGAGCCAACGGTAAAGCTAAAAAGAGTTCACCCAAAAAAAGCCAACAACCGTGCTGGCGTGATACCAACATGCTGTTTTTACCCTGCCAGCCCAAACCGGACTGTGCTGCCAACGGCCTTTCTAATACCGGTGCCGTATCCACAAACACACGGCCATCCTGTGGCCCCCCTAGGTGTGCTTCCAACCAACGCGCCAGCGCTTTAAGGCGTTTTTTTAGAATATCGTGATAATCCTTATGTCGGGCATAGGCCGAAATATACCCGATATGAGGTTCATTGAGCGCATTGAGTAATTCCGGGGCGGGCTGGTAGTTAACCCCAACCACCATAATGGTGCTAAGACCTGCCATTAACTGCCTGGGGTCTGCCCGCCGGTCCCGGTTACGGGCCATCCAATCCATATCTCCATAACCACCAGAATTTAACCATGTTTCTAGTTTCTCATGGTTGACTGGAGGGGTTGGAGGGGCAAAACCAACCGTGTCAAAACCCATTTCCAGGGCCTTTGCTCGGATTTCCTCCTTGAGTTCATGGCTGTGGTGGGTACATTGTGTCTGTGGAATCGGGATGATCCGTCTCCTGAATGTTGAGCAAGATCAAAGCGCCGTTGGGTGCTGACCTATGGAAATTGGCAATGACGACTGCGAATAAAGTGGCCCTTGAGCCCCTCTACCAACTGACCGACGACCAGATTGATGCCCGTATTGTAGCGGCTAAAGCGAAACTGGGCGACAACTGTGTCATTCTAGGCCATCACTATCAACGTGAAGAGGTCTATAAATATGCGGACCTGACCGGGGACTCCCTAAAGCTGGCCCGCTTGGCCTCGCAACGCCCCGATGCCGATTATATCATTTTTTGTGGTGTACACTTTATGGCTGAAGTGGCGGATATCTTATCATCCCCCGATCAAACAGCGCTTTTACCCGATATGGCGGCCGGCTGTTCCATGGCCGATATGGCCGACCTACCAGCCGTTGAAGAGTGCTGGCGGCAACTGAGCACGGTTCTGGATGCTGAAGCCACCATCACACCCATCACGTATGTCAACTCAGCGGCTGACCTAAAAGCCTTCTGTGGTGATCATGGCGGTACCGTGTGTACCTCATCCAACGCTGGTCACGTTCTAAAGTGGGCTTTTTCTGAGCGAGAGAAAGTACTCTTTTTCCCCGACCAACATTTAGGTCGAAACACGGGGGGCGCCATGGATATTCCCCTGGATGAGATGGTGTTGTGGAAGCCCGCCGAGCCCATGGGCGGTTTGACCAAAGAAGAGATTGAGAAAGCCAAGATCATTTTGTGGGATGGCTACTGCTCTGTTCACCAAATGTTCCAACCCCAGCATATTGACCAATGGCGGGAACGCATTCCTGGCGTGCAAGTGGTTTGTCACCCTGAGTGTAGTTATGAGGTATGCCAAAAAGCGGATGCACTGGGTTCTACTGAGTTGATTCAAACCCGTGTTCGTGAGGCGCCAGCCGGTTCCAAGTTTGTCATTGGTACAGAGCTGAACCTGGTCAACCGCCTCAAGCATGAGATGCCTGAAAAAGAGATCCACTTCCTTAGCCCAACCATCTGCATGTGCTCCACCATGTTCCGGATCGACCCACAACACCTTCTGTGGACCCTGGAAAACCTGGTTGAAGGGGAAGTGGTTAATCCAATTGTAGTACCTGCTAAACAGGCGGAGTCGGCTAAAGTGGCCTTAAACCGCATGCTGGCCATTGTTTAATCACACTGTTTGAGGGGGAGAGCCATTATGGCTGATCTTGAGACCGCCATTGCCATTGCCACCCGTGCGCATAAAGGGCAGAAGGATAAATCCGGGCAGCCATACATTCTGCACCCCTTACGTGTCATGATGAAACAGACCAATGACATTGCCCGTCAAGTTGCGGTACTGCACGATGTGGTTGAGGATACAGAGGTCACCCTGCAGTTTTTGGATGAGTCGGGCTTCTCTTATGATGTTCTGTTTGCCGTGGAGCTTTTAACACGCAAACCCAGCGAAAATTATGCAGAGTATCTGCGCCGTGTCATGGCCCACCCTGTTGCATGTTCCGTGAAACGGGCTGACCTGGAAGACAATATGGACATCCGCCGCCTTCCAGAGAACCTAAGCGAAGCAGACCTGCAAAGATTACAAAAATATCGTGGGGCCTGGGAGATTATGGCTTTGGCCGAAACAGTAACGGATAACCCCTTGAAAGATCTCTAGGGGTTAATCTCCTTTAAGGGCACCCTCAGGATGCTGATCCGTCAGCCACACTGTTTGATTTCATCAAACGTGTGACCCTTGCCCTGGCCGTAAAAAAGAACACAGTCTCGGTCATCACGGTGGGATCAACCGCCCCACCATGGTCATGAACGCCATGTTTCCCTGAAGGAGCCACCTTATGGCTGATCTTGAGAGCATGCCGGTTAAGCTGTTTCGGGACCCGGTGCATGACATGATTGAATTGCGCCTGCACACTGGTCCCATGGGGGAATCCCCGCCCTGGGCCTGGGGGGATCCACTTTTACTTGATCTCATTGATACCCCGGAACTGCAACGTTTACGACGCATTCGTCAGCTAGGCCCTGCCGCCAAAGTCTACCCTTCTGCGGAACACACCCGTTTTTCTCATGCGCTTGGTGCCATGCACCTGGCCAGCCGTATGATTGCCGGTGTTGCACAACGCCACCCTGGCGTTATCACCCCGCTGTTAGGTCTACAAATTCGCTGTGCCGCTTTAATTCACGACCTTGGGCACGGCCCCTACTCCCACGTGTTTGAACATGTTAATCCCCATCCTGTTCACCATGAACAGCGTGGTATAACCCTTCTAAAGCACGACTCTGGCGTGCGTCGGGCTATTTATCATTTTTGTGAACAGCACTATCTGGATCGAGATCGCTTTACGCAAGAGCTGGCGATTATACTTGGCCAAGGGGAAGCCACCGGGCTACTGGGCTTGGCCAGACAGTTTATCTCCAGCCAGCTTGATGCCGACCGTATGGACTACCTACAGCGAGACGCCCACTTTACGGGGGTTCGGTATGGTCGTTTTGATGCCGCATGGTTGCTGCGTTCATTGAGATTAAAAAAAACCGAAAGCGGCCCGGTACTCTGTGTTGAAATCGCCAAAGGGCCTGCCGCACTGGAGTCCTACATCGCTGCCCGCGATGATATGTATCGCCAAGTCTACGACCATAAAGCGGTACGCGCGTTTGAAGCCTTGCTCATACATATCATCCGTACTTTGCATGCCATGCTCGATGCCGAACAACCTCTCCCCAGTGGTACACCAATCGAGCTAATCGCCTACCTTAAGCAGGAACGAAACCCACACCATGAAGATTATACCCTTTTCCATGCCCTGGATGATGCGGTGTTGGATTATGCCATGGGCTATTGGTCACGACTGCCTTTAAACACAGAACCCTCCCCCCTGATCAGAGAGTTACAACGCAAAAGCCAGATGTTTCAACAGCGGGAAACCCCCTATAAACGCCTGCTTTGGCACCTGGATCCGGAAAACTCACTCTGGAGTGAGGGGGAGGATGCCTTAAACGGGCAAGATGGTGCTACGGATGTGATTATTGATGCCGATGCTGCCGAAAGCTTGCACCATTTTCTTAAAGAACACCGGGACTACCCCATTACGATTTCCCAGCCTGATAACAAAGAAAAATGGAACGTTCCCCTCGCGCTACTTGTCCATGTGGATAGTATCCATCGTGCCCCTTATGCCCACATGCAGTACGCAATCGGTAGTCGTGGTAGCATCCCGGTCTTAGATGGGAGTGGATATTTACGTCCTGCGGAGCAGGCCTCTGAACGCATCAATTTTCTGGGCCATTGTCGCCGCAAGCAAGCACGGGTTTTTGTCGATCGTCGTGCATTGAATGCTGTGATGCTTTTAATTCGCCAAAAATTTCAACATCCACTGTTAAAATTGTGGGAGAACTAACATGCCAGCACCTCTCGTTGTCGGTGGCGCCTTTTTATTAGCGATATTAGTCGGGAAGAATATGCCTGTTTCTGTAAATACCGATGAAATTGTTGATCTTAAAAAAAGAGAAGCCATCTCCCAGGCAGCATTGACGGATGCCCTAAGCCAATTCCGTGTGGTGTTGGTGGGGGAACAGCATGATGATCCCTACCAGCATAACGTACAGCTACAGGTCATACGGGCCCTACACCAAAAGCATGGCCAGGTGGCGGTGGGGATGGAGCAGTTTCCCCGTCACCTACAACCGGTACTGGACCGCTGGAGCCAGGGGGAGCTGACAGAAGATCAACTGTTGGATCAGACCCAATGGTACTTCACTTGGGGCATGGATCCTGAGCTCTACCTACCCATTCTCCGTTATGTCAGGGATCATAAGTTGCCCCTGTTGGCGATTAACGTTAAGCGAAGCACCATTGCTCAAATCCGTGAAAAAGGGTTAGAGAACATCAACGAAGTCACGCGTCAATCACTTCCCAAACCCGCTGAGGCACCAGAGGCTTACCGTACAGAGCTTACGACCATCTTTGAGAGTCATATCCATAGCATGATGGTAAAAGGTTCAACCGATCAGTTTATTGAAGCCCAAACAACTTGGGATGCGGTCATGGCCGATGGGCTTTTAAAATGGGCCGAAAAAAACCCGAATGGTATTGCCATTGGTATTGCAGGGACCGGCCATATTGAATTTGGTTATGGTATTGCCCACCAATTGAAATCCCGTGGCTTGGATCAGGTCGCCAGCGTTATTCCCTGGACAAGTGGCCATGATTGGATTGAACAACAGGCTGGAGACTATGCCTGGGGCACCCAACCCATGGAACGAGGAAAAGTCCCCCCACCTGTTCGTCTGGGCATTGTTTTGGAAGATGAAAGCCAAACGGCCAACGGTCCTGTTGAAGTTCGCAAAGTCATGCCAGACAGTATTGCTGAAAAAGCAGGATTTAAAATTAAAGACCGTATTACCGCTTTAGATGGTCATGCTACAGAGACCAACCACCATTTGGTTCGCCTACTGCGCCAGCACAACTGGGGGGATGCCCTTACCCTAACCATTGAGCGGGAAGGCAAAGAACAGCCTTTACCCATTCAACTTCCCAAAGAAGCCCCAAAACCAAAAAGGCACCCCTAAAGATCATCGTTGTTTTATGGCCTGACCGTGAGCTCATGGCCATAAAACAACATAAGCTCACCCACCTGTACTATCGTGTATGACAGGGTATAACGAAGCAACGACAGCTTGACACTTTTTCCAAAGCTGTCCGCCTTTAACTATGCCCTTAGAGGTCACATCTCATATTACTGATGTTCCAAAGCAGACCATACCGTTTTATCTAAGTTATTGACTGCGACCCTTAGGTAAGTCCGGAGGCATCCCAGGCTGGTTTTAAATATAAAAGATGGTGTTGAGCACATGGCGCATAGCATTTGCTACCGTGACAAGCACGATCATTTTAACGCTAGTGATGATCATCCCCAACAAGCCCGATCTGTTCGGGTGGATAGCGTTACAGACCAGGAGTCTCCTGCAGGTCAATGTTTATATCATTCAGATAGTACTGTCGCCTGTGGCTGTTGCTTGGCCACCCATCGTTCGGAGTGACGACACCGGCGAACCGACAGCGTAGCTCCAACGAGCAAGGCAACAACCGTTCAGCCTATCGTGCTCTGGTGAAGGCAGGATAAACAGCGATGCCATTCGTCAACTGTTAGAATGGGCGCTTGAAGATCGCAAAATTGACAACCAGCTTGGGCAGGTTAAACAAGGCCATGAACATGACTATGATGTAGAGGTTCAAGCCCATGCTCGAAAGAGTTTGCTGAACTCTGACTTTTTTATCATCACTCTAGGCCAACCCGAATTTTGTTATAATAAACAAAGGGAAGAAGCATTAAAGCAGGCTATCCCCAAAAGATAAATTTGATCTTCATAGACACGCATGCTGAGTCACAACGGTTCAAGAGACTCATTAATCATATAGAGGCCACCTGTCACCTCATACATGAATATCGCCCCGATGTGACCATGCGCCCCCCCCCTGGTCGCAATTTTTCGCACGCGTTCCTGCATGCGTACCCACTCAATATCTAAGGCTATTTTACTGGCTACCCTGGATGATTCTTTCCAAAAACCAGCATTGAAAAACATTGACTCATGGTGATCATATGAAAGCGTCACCGACCTTTTGAATAGGCCATGAAATAATGAGGGGTGCCATGTTAGATGAGAAACTTTTAGACGCTGCCAGGGTTTTGCTTGAGCATGCATGCAGTGAAGGCGGCCTAATTTCTGAAATGCTGAATGAAGTTTGGAAAGCGGCCAAAGAAACCGATACAACCCGTTTGTCCTAATCACGACGCTCTAAAAAACAAGGGAAACCGTTGATGACTAACCTTCCCAAACGGGTCGAAAAAAACGCTCCCAGCTATGAATAATTTAGTATGTGGGCTTCTATTTTGCCCGCATCGTTTGGCTCTATTTCAAAGAACTTCGAACAAATCCCAACATTTCTCACTGTACGATGGCCTTTTGCAGGATAGCTGTGATACTATTCGTGATCTTTCTGTCATTATGGCAGATCTGGTCTGTGTTTAGGCCATGAAAATGGGGGGGAATGGGGATGGCGGTTAAAAAAAAATATGGTAGTGACGCGTTAAAACCCAGTGATTTTCAAATTAAAATATCCCCCATAAAAAAAGCCACGCCTTATAAACAGGCCATACAAACCGGCCAGCGTAAACACTTGCGCATTTCTCATGATGTGAATGCTGAGGTACGTTTTAAAAGTGGTATTCGGTTAAACGGCACCACGCGGGATATCTCAGCGACAGGACTTTTTGTACAACTACCGACCCCTCCTGCCCATATCGACCCTGGTACCCAAGGCTGCATACTCATGTACCCCAAGCATGGCAAGGTTCTAAAGTTTGGTTGTGAGGTTGTGCGTACCATGGAACGAGGCATCGCTCTGCTGCTGACAGATCATGACCGCCATGAAATGGGCATTACCTTACTGTATGATATTTTGGAAACTCTAGAAAACCAACAACCTGCTACGGTTTAGTCACCGCTTCTGACAGCGCGGACAATAAAAACTGGAACGTTGCCCTAAAACGGTTTTCTCAATCGAGCCCCCACACTGGTTACATGGCTCACCTTCACGACCATAGACAGCTAGAGACTGCACAAAGTAACCCGGTTTACCATCGCTCCCCTTAAAATCCCGTAAGGTCGTTCCCCCTTGTTCAATGGACTCAGCCAATACACACTTGGCGGCCTCAGCTAACAAGCCATAGCGTGCCAAGCTCACTTGGCCAGCCTTTTGCGCCGGATGAATACCTGCCCGGAACAGTGATTCGCTGGCGTAAATATTTCCCACCCCCACGACGATGGATTGATCCATGATGAAATTTTTCACCGCCAAGCTCCGTCCACGAGACTTTTTATAGAGCATGCGACCTTGAAAAGCGTCATCAAAAGGTTCCGGCCCCAGTTTTGCCAATAGGGGATGTTGAGACTCCCCTTGAGAATGAGGTATCCACAACACCGCGCCAAACCGGCGAGGGTCATTCAGCCGGACCATCTGCCGATCTTCCATAATCCAATCCACATGATCGTGTCGCTCAGGTGGGGTATCTTGCGGTAAGATACGCATAGAGCCAGACATGCCCAAGTGGACCAACATACTACCTAGACCATTGCGCCAAAGCAGATACTTAGCCCGCCGCCCAATGGTTAAGATCTGCCGCCCCACCAGCTGTTGCTCCAGCTCATCTACAGGTATCGGCCAACGCAGCTTGGGTTGTCGCACCACCATATCGACAATTTTTTTACCCTTTACGGCAGGTTCAATACCGCAGCGTGTGGTTTCAACTTCTGGCAACTCTGGCATGCATATACTCCTTTAAAGCAGCTTTTTCCCCATGATGGGCGATTCATGCTTCGCCATTGCCTATTGGGTCTGCTACATTATGGTGATTTTGAGCACCATGCACGGGTTGATATGCCTCAATGCTAAAGCTAAGGCTCGGGTTTATCCTCGTGGCTGCTCGTTTACCCTTCATACAACGGCTTAATGAACGGAAATGGTATGACCCTCTGGCTAATCATCGTTCCCATTCTGATTGTTACTTTGTTTATGGTCTTTGTTCCCCTGTTTCGTGCCAACGGCAACCGCCCCCTACCATTGGGGTTAGAAGGCAACCCGCTGGTTGAACTGGAAGACCGTCGAGATGTACTATTGCGCCAGCTCAAAGAGCTGGAACTGGATACTCAAGGTGGTTTGGTGGACGAAGCAGATGCCGCCAATAACCGTGAAGGACTAGAAGAAGAGTTGGGTCAGGTCCTGGTTGCGCTGGATAAACTGAACAAGCATACGGACAAGAGCGATAAGGACACCACGACCAGTCAAGGTGCGTTGAGTAACAACCGCGCCATGGGTATTGCCGTGGTAGCTTTGGTTGTCGCCTCTAGCTTTATGACCTACCAAGCCATGGGCACCCCGGACGATTCTGAGTTTGAATATTACAGCGCCTCATCTCAGCAACGGAGCGGTGGTGGCGGTGGCGGTGGACCCATGCAAGGTGCAGATGGTGCACCAGATATCAAAGCCATGGTCTCTGGTTTGGCTGAACGCTTAAAAGATGAGCCAGATAACATTCAAGGCTGGCTAATGCTGGGTCGCTCCTACCGCAATATGGATCGCCCCATGGATGCCATCAATGCCTATAAGCATATCCTAGATAGAGACCCCAGCAATACCGATGCCGCACTCGGCATGGCGGTTACACTGCTGGAGACTGGGGATCCTGCTCAAATGGGGGTTGGCATCAATTTACTGGAGAGCATCCACAAAAAGAACCCCAAACAGCTTGACGCCATGTGGCTACTGGGAATGGGCTCTTTCCAGATGGGGAAATTTGATGTTGCACTGAAGTGGTTTGATAAACTGATGCCCGTTGCACCAGAAGATGTTAAACCCCAGGTGCAAAAGGCCATGGATATGGCCAAGGAAAAATTGCAAGCAGATAAAGGGTAACCCCCTTTTACGCCCCCCATGGCGTACCCATCACATGCATAGCATTGTGGGGGAAAATGGGATAGAGTATGACACCTTTGTTTCGTGGCATATGCCACACGGATTTACCGTCTTGGAGGTAGCCGATGTTTGGTTTGGGTACCATGGAAATGGTCATCATCCTGGTGATCGTTCTGGTTATTTTTGGTGCAGGCAAACTGCCCAAAGTGATGGGCGACATGGGTCGCGGTGTGAAAAGCTTTAAAAAAGCGATGAACACGGAAGAAGAAGCAGCAGCAGAGGCTGAAGCAACTAAGCCGGCAGCTTCTGAAACGTCTGAAAAAAAAGACACCTGACACCTGTAGCCTGAACGTGGAAAACAGCCTTAGGTTGTGATCCGACGTTGAAGGATGGAATCGATGCTTGGTATGGGTTGGGGGGAGATTTTTATCGTCCTCGTGGTGGCTTTGGTAGTAATTGGGCCCGACAAAATTCCGGAAGTGGCCAGAGGGTTGGCCAAGGCAATGCGTCAAATGCAACGCTTTGCCCAGGATATCCGTGACAGTGTTGATCTGGATGAAATCCAGAATAGTAATCGTACGGCCCCTGCTCAAGCGCAGGAACCTGAGCCTCTGGCAGAATCAGAACGTCTGGATGTTCCACCTCCACCAGTCGCCTACCCCAATGCCGAGAACAAACAGGCAGATGCGGATGAGGATGACTGGTACGAGGAAGAAGCTGGATATCAGTATGCCGATGGTGATGAACCAGCCGCACCTGAAACACCAGCAGAGCCTGCTTCTAGCGTACAACAAGATGAGAATAAGTCTGCCTAGGTAGCCGCACCTGAGTGCGCTTCTTATTGCAAACGAACAGATCAACGGCGCACCCTTAAATTGAGGGTGCGCCGATTGCCATTTATAATCTGGAGAATAAACGGCCATGTCCCTGGACGTTGAACAGAAAGCCCCCTTGGTTGAACATTTGATCGAACTGCGCACCCGACTGATGATTTCTGTTGGTGCCATTATCGTCGGTTTTGTGCTCTGTTTTGGTTTTGCCGCTGAGATTTTTGATTTTCTGGCTGCACCGCTCTATACCCTGCGCGGTCCCGATGCCAAGATGATCTATACCGGTTTGCATGAGGCCTTTTTCACACAGATCAAAGTCTCTTTTCTGACGGGCCTGTTCCTGGCTATGCCCCTGATCTTTGTGCAGATGTGGTTGTTTATTGCACCAGGGCTTTACCAGCATGAACGTTCGGCTATTCTCCCCTTTCTGTTTGTCACCCCTATTCTGTTTTTCTTTGGTGGTGCCTTAGCCTACTATTTCGTTTTTCCACTGGCTTTTAAATTCTTCTTAGGCTTTGAGACCTCGACCATTGAAGCCCTACCCAGTATGAAAGAGTATCTTTCACTGGTTATTAAGTTGATTATCGCTTTTGGTATTACCTTTGAACTCCCCGTGGGTTTGTTATTAGGGATTAAAGCAGGTGTACTTACGACCGAAGGCTTGGCCAATAAGCGTAAATACAACATTGTTTTAGCCTTTGTTTTTGCAGCACTTCTTACTCCACCAGATCCTTTTACCCAGGTCTTTTTAGCCATTCCCATCATGCTCATGTATGAAGCCTCCATCATTATGGGCCGCCGTATTGAACGTAAGCGGGCCGAACAGGAAGCGGCCGAGTGGGATGCGCAAGACAACGACCTGGATGATGATGATGATGAGGGTGGTGGGGAGCAACGATCATGACCGATAGCTCAGAGCATTCTGTTCGTATTCTGCCTTTGGGTGGCTTGGGTGAAATTGGCATGAACCTTATGGTTTATGAATGCCAAGGGAAGATTTTAGTCTTTGATACGGGTCTGACATTTCCCTCTCCAGACACCCCTGGGGTCGATGTCATTATTCCAGATATTGCTTGGCTGGAAGAACGTAAGGATGATGTGGTTGGGATTATTCTGACCCATGGTCATGAAGACCATATTGGTGCCCTACCCTATGTTTGGCCGAAGCTACAAGCGCCTATCTTTGCCACCGCCTTTACCATCGGCTTGGTTAAGATGAAGTTTAAAGAGCATGACCTTTCGACCAGCAGCATCCGTGAAGTTCGGCATAGAGAGGCTTTTCAGGTTGGGCCCTATAACCTGACCTACATCCATGTAACCCACTCTATTGTTGACGCCTCTGCGGTGGCCATTCGTACCCCCATCGGTACCATTTTACACAGTGGGGATTTTAAGTTTGATCATACCCCTGTGGATGGTCATACCAGTGACCTCTTCTCTTTAGCCAAACTGGGGGAAGAAGGGGTTCTTGCCCTGTTGTCAGACTCAACCAATGTGGCCCGTAGCGGTACTTCACGTTCAGAGAGCAGCGTACGCCCTGCCCTGGATGAGCAGATGGCTCGTGCTCAGGGATTGGTAGTTTGTGCAACCTTCAGCTCAAACATTCATCGTATTCAACAAATTATCGACTCTGCCATCGCCCATGGCCGTAAAGTGGTCCTCAATGGACGCTCCATGGAAGCCAATGTCGGTGTTGCCCGTGAACTGGGCTTCATCCGTCTAGATGGCGAAAACATGGTTACGGTGAAAAACATTAAAAACTACCAGCGCCAGCATATTTGCGTCATCAGCACAGGTAGCCAAGGAGAACCCAACTCCTCATTAATGCGTATTGCCCACCAAGAACATCGGGATATTGTGTTGGGAGAAGAGGATATGGTTATCCTCTCCTCCAAATTCATTCCTGGTAATGAACGGGCGATCTGGGGCTTGATCAACAAGCTCTATGAAAATGGGGTTGAGGTGGTGCATGAAAAAGATAACCCAGCCATTCACGTATCAGGACACGCACCAGCTGATGATCTTAAGACCATGCTGGCACTGACCAAACCTGAATTTTTTATTCCCATGCATGGGGAGCCACGCCACCTACACCTACACCGCAATCTTGCACTAGAGATGGGGGTGGACCCGGAAAAATCACTGGTGATGGAAAATGGGGATCTGGTGGAGTTAACCCAACAGAACGTGGGGATTATCGATTCCATTGACCATGGCCGGGTGTTTGTGGATGGCAAAGGGGTTGGGGATATTTGTGACATCGTCATGCGTGACCGTCGCCACCTTTCCCAGGATGGTATGGTCATTGTGGTTCTGGTGGTTGAAAAAGATAGTGGCAAGCTACTGGAAGGGCCAGAAATCCTCACCCGAGGCGTGATTCATGAGGATGAAAACCCCGAGATGTTGGAAGAAATGCGCGAATCTGTTGCGCAGGCCCTTGCTATTGGACCCAAAGGCATGGATTTTAGTGAGGATGAGCAAGTTGGCGCCAACGATCTGGCCGTTCGTGCACTGCGGCGCTTTTTCAAAAAACGGCTAGGACGCCGACCGGTGGTTCTCCCCATGGTGATGGAGATGTAGGAAGTGGCATCTACGCGTGGCAAGCAGCGTAATCGCGTCAAAGGAACTGACGCCGTCAAGGACGAGAAACGACAGACCCAATATCGGGAAGGTACTGGTATTGTTCTGGCCTGTGTAACCGCTTTTTTGACGTTGAGTTTGGCCTCTTATCATAGGGCCGATCCCTCTTTTAACCATACCAGTCCGCTCCCTGCGGAAAATCTGGCTGGGCAGACCGGTGCGTATTTGGCTGATGTCTTGTTCCAAACCATGGGCTGGTCTGCGGTACTTCTACCGCTTTTAGTCGGCTACGTGGGAATACGCATGTTCCGTAGCCCTCCATTGGATACCGCATGGTATCGAATGGTTGCTCTACCCATATTCCTGGCCTCTCTTTGTACCCTCTTGACCTTACTCCTGCCCCCTCCTCCTCTGGATCAGGGTTTGCCTGCTGGCCCCGGTGGTTGGTTGGGGATTGTGTTGGGTCGGGTCATGCACTTTAACTTTGGTGCATGGGGTTCTCTAATTGTACTTCTGCCTCTTTTTGCCATCAGCTTTTTGCTCACCACTAAAATTTCGGTGGTTGAAACCTTGGCGAAGCTGGACCAGCTCCGTGATCAACGTGAAGAGAAGCTGACTTTGGAAGAGGAGAAATCCCAAGCCAAAGAGCAGCTGTTGGGCCAGGTTGCCGAATTAGGAAGCAATCCTGTTCATGACGGACAGGTGGCTGAAGAGCCCTCCAAAGTAGCGACCGCCCTTTATGAGGGTGCCGCCCGTGTTGCAGAAGGTTTTAACCAGATCGGCTCCTTGTTGGCACAGGGTGGTCGTTTTGTACTGAACCTTGGCAAGCTCAGACGTAACCGGCAGCTGGATGCTATGAAGAAGCAGGCTCAGGAAGAGAGCCAGAGCCGTCATAGTGGACCGGTCATGGCACGCGCCCTGCGCAAACCAGGGCGTAATGAAGATGCCGCCATGGCCGCCATGGATGACCAAGCGCCCGCCACAGAAGAGCAGCAAGAAGAGGATTGGCGCTTAGAGCCCAGCTTTGATGAATTTGACCCTACAGGTCAGATGCAAGAGCCTTCATTTGATGAAGATACGGACCCTGAGCAAACCAACCAAAATCTCTCTCAAGCTTTGGCGGATGCCACCCTGCAGGGGGTTGAAAAGCCATCCAATGACAAACAGTCCGAACATCCCCTGTTAGCCAGTTTGGCCAATGTTGTTGGCCAAACTGAAAGTCGCCTGCAAAACCCGAGCTCCTCAGCGCAACAAGAAGAAGATCAAGCGCCGAAACCTACCGTTCAACTGGACTGGGCTCCGGCGCGTGAAACCACAACACAGGATGAGGAAACAGCTCCCCTAACAGCTGAGTCCGTACCCTCTGTGGATCATATGGATGAGGCCCCTCTAGAGCCTGAGGAAGAGCTTGACCCACTGGCTGAGAGCATCGTGCAACAGATGGCCGAAAAAGGTCTGCCAGATGGCCATGAGCCCGCCAGCGGTGAAGCAGAAATCATGGATGGGGCGAGCGAAGCGAGTACCGAGCCAAACGGGGCAGAAGAAGAAGACCCTACATTAAGCTCACTGGCCCAAGCTGTTGCAGAAAAAGGGTTATTACAAGAAGAAGAATCTGACCTACTGCCCGCTTTAGGTGAACAGGATAAAGCCACGCTTGAACAAGCGGCTGCAGAACCGATGCTACCGGCGACACCAGCTAACCTGTTGGTTGATCCAGACGATCAAGGTAACCCTTTAGAAGAGGCCGAACTAACCATTGCAGAAGCCGTTGCACTGGCTGAAGCAACTGGGGATATGCATGAAGGGCCTGAAGGGGAAATTGTTGTCGAGGATACTGCCAGCGGAGACCAGCAGGCTGTACCTAACATTATTGAAGCGGCCCGTCAGGTTGCTGAAAAACTGCATCCTGCTTTTCAGAATGAAACCGACAATGAACAGGAAGTGGATCATTCGGTAGAAGTTCAGGCGCAAGAAGCTGAGACGACTGAAGTTGAGGATACCGGCTCACTCCAGGCCAAAGAAGACCGGATTATGCAGGCACTGCGGGCCAGCAAGGATACGCCATCCAGTGAACTACCGCCTCTTGCAACACACGGAAGTATCACCCCAGCCGATTCTGCTGACAACGCTGAGGATCTAGCCATCACACCAGATCTGCTACCTGCTGAAACTCAGCGGGCAGAGATGATGGATATTCCTCCTGGTCATGGCTCTATTCAACCTGAACAAACCCCATCAGCCCCGACACCGGCGGCAGCGGCATTAACTGCAATGGCCGCCACAAACAGTGCGGTTGTTGGAGAAGCGGCCTCACCAACAGATACGGTTTCGCCAAGTGGATCTGCACACAGTACAGCTGGTCAGGCCCCCTTAACGCCTGCAGATACATCGATTTTCAGAACACCTGCAACAGAACCTGAGACATCTCCCCTCCCCGCCACTTTACAGCCTGAAGTGGCGCAGGAAACGCTGGAGATTACACCACCAAATGATGAAGCTGGTGAGGATGTCGAGACCACGCCTTTAGTGGAACCCGCTCAAGATCATGATGTCACCTCTGTTATTTCCGAATCCGAGGAACAGCCAGAGCCCTTAGCAACAGAAGTGGCAACAGAGGATGTGGTTGAAGCGGTAGAGGAGCCTCCCGCACAGAACGGTCAGGAAGAAGCGCTCTCGGAACCTGAACCCGAGTTGCCAACGCCTATACAGGCCACTGTCGAGACAGACCCCACACCGAGCACACCTACGGACACGGAAGCTTTTACAGCCGACTTAGAGGCGGTAACTGACGCTCCGATCGTTGATGAGGTCTCGCAGGATGTCACCACGATCCCTGCGGTTGAAGAACCTGAACCAGCACCACTGGTTACCCCACCAGCCCCACAAAAAGTGGCCCTAACATCCGAAGAGAAATATACTTTACCCGATCTTTCGATGTTACAACTGCCAGATCCAACCGCTCATGTTGTGGATGAATCGGCGCTCAATGCTAAAGCCAGACAGTTGGAAGCGGTTTTAGGTCACTTTAAGGTCAAAGGGCAGATCATTGATTATCATCCAGGTCCAGTGGTTACCACCTATGATCTGGATCCAGCACCAGGTTTAAAATCCTCAAAAGTGGTCGGGATTTCAGATGATTTAGCCCGCTCAATCTCTGCACTTTCTGTCCGGGTTGTGGGGAATATTCCGGGTAAAAGCGTCATTGGTATTGAAGTACCCAACGAAAGCCGTGAAACGGTCTATCTTCGTGAGGTGCTACAATCGAAACAGTTTAAAGAGAACAAAGCCCCTTTGGCCGTTGCTTTAGGGTCGGATATCGAAGGTTCGCCGGTGGTGGCCAATTTGGCTAAAATGCCCCACCTACTCGTGGCTGGTACCACAGGGTCGGGTAAATCTGTGGCTGTAAATGCCATGATCTGCTCCATTTTGTTCCATGCTCGGCCCGATGAAGTGCGCTTTCTTATGGTCGACCCCAAGATGTTGGAACTCTCCATTTATGAAGGTATTCCCCACCTCTTAGCACCGGTGGTTACCGATGTTAATAAATCGGCAACGCTGCTCAAATGGGCGGTGCATGAGATGGAAGAGCGTTACCGCTTGATGTCTGAGATTGGGGTTCGAAACCTTGCGGGTTTCAATGAAAAAATGGAGCAGATGATCGCCAGTGGAGAACAGCCCACACGGCGGGTCAAAGTAGGTTTTGACCCAGAAACCGGCGCACCGGTTGAACGTGATGAACCGATTCCACTCGAGAAAAAACCACTCATTGTTATCGTTATTGATGAGTTGGCTGACCTTATGATCCAAGTTGGCAAAGAGGTTGAACCGGCCATTGCCCGCTTGGCACAGATGGCACGGGCTGCTGGTCTACACCTTATCTTGGCAACACAGCGTCCATCGGTAGATGTGATTACCGGGTTAATTAAAGCAAACTTCCCCACACGTTTGGCGTTCCAGGTTTCATCCCGCACCGACTCACGCACCATTTTGGATGCCATGGGTGCTGATCGGCTGCTGGGTATGGGTGATGGACTCTATCTACCACCAGGCACCTCGCATCTACAACGTATTCATGCCCCCTTTGTCACCGATGGCGAAGTCCACTCTCTGGTGAATCACTGGAAACAGTTTGGCGGGCCAGATTATAACGATAATGTGTTGATCCCTCGTGAGGATGAAGAGGGCGATGCTGCAGGTGATGACGGCTCAGCTATGGCAGTACCGGGTGCGGGTGGTGGCACAGACTATGACGAGTTCTATGATCAGGCTGCACAGTTGATTATCCGACAGCGTCGTGTCAGTACCAGTATGATCCAGCGCCATTTTAAAATTGGCTATAACCGTGCCGCACGCATTGTCGAGCAGATGGAAGAGGATGGCTTAATTTCCCAAGCGAACCATCAAGGGAAACGGGAAGTATTGGCCCCTGAACAGCCCAGCATGATGTAAATAACGACCTTATTTGCTTACAAAAGAGGCCTTAACCGTGTTAAGGCCTCTTTTTTATCATTGAGTCGCTTACGTCATGTCCGTCAACCCTGTATGAACTCAATGTTTTTGCCACACTGTCGATTTCTAAACCATTCAATCATAAGAACGTCATAATATTTGCATACAATGATAGTGTTAATACCATTAAAGACCCTATTTTGACCGAATCTGGGGGAGGATGTCTCGGCAAAAGAGGGGTCTATGAAGGGAAGCCTGCCATGAAAAATGTGGAAAAAAAGTTTAAATCTCGCGTGAGTGATCTGTTAAAGGTCTTTGAAGAGCGGCATAAAAATGATGGTGTTCGCTACACGGACATGGATAAGCTGCAGCAACGCATTGAGACCTGGAAAACACTGACAGAAGAGATCAGCCATCTGTGCTATGTCATGGCCGATGCGGTGGAGAACCGGGGTTATCCCTGCTCTGCTTATCACCACCCGACTTTTCATGCCGATACCCGGCAAACCTACAGCAGCCAAATTACCGTGCAGGCTGCTCGTGTGCAGTTGAACACCTACCCCCGGTTTCAGCGAGAGGTTATCCGCGAAAAGGCCTTGGAAAAAGCAGATCGGTTGATGTTTGAAGAGGCCATTGCTGACGGCAAATTGTGGGTACATAGCTGGGTTGATGAGGAAGCGGCAGAGCCGAAAAGCTACAAGCTTTCCAAAGTAGATCAAGAACTTATTCAGACCATATTGTTAGACTTTATGACCAAAGTCTATGACTAACAGTTTCTGAATACAGCGTCAAAAAGGGCCCGGTAATACTTATATTACCGGGCCCTTTTTGATCAAGCGTACACAGCAACGCGGCATTACCTTAAACTCATGTGTTCGGATGCAGAAACGATAGAACATACACATGGCTTGTCATCAACAGGACCCCCTCGATCCACACCAATTCATTTGCTGTTCTTCTGGGATTATTAGGGGCCAAATAATGGTATCTCAGTCCGCTGTGCTTATGAACAACCGATGGTCGGGGTATGGCCTATTTTGTATGGACACAACACTCCGATTTTTCGGCACAAACACCACTTGTTAACAGGTGGGATCATTGGCTACACTGGATCAATAATTAACGCACCGTCATAAGTGAACCGGCATGACATCTCAAGACGCACTACGCAGCTTTATTCAACAGACCCTGAACTTACAGGAAGTGACCGACCAAAGTGCCATGGGGAAAACCCATGGGTGGGACTCTTATGGACAGTTAACACTGATTACAGCCATTGAGAGTCACTATGATGTCTCGTTTGAGTTTGATCAAATTGGTGAGATCAATAGTGTGGAACGGATTACCGACTTTTTAAAACAGGCCGGTAAACTCAGCGATTAAGCAGTTTATTGAACAAATCTGCATAGGCATTGGCCATACCTGTCGCACTATACGATTTGATGACACGCCGATTTAGCGCCTGTGCACGGGCCTGGGCCTCTCCTGGTTTTTCCAGTAACTCACACACCGCTTCAGCCCAAGCCTGGGCATCCCTAGGGGGTAACATAACCGCTTCTGTGCCCTCTTGAACCAGGTCCGTAAAGGGTTCAACTCCGCTGCATAACAAAGGTTTGCCAAGTACGCCACACTCGAGAAGTGCGTACGGCAACCCCTCTCGTAACGAAGGCATTAACCAACCAACACAGTTGGGAGAAGCCGCTAATGCCAAAGTTTCATCACGGCAGAGCCCACCGAGCAGATGAATACGACCCGGCGACAACTCCTTTTCAAGCAGAGCCCGCACCTCTTTTTCATACTGGGGCTGGGGCTCCAAGCTACCAATCAGTAGCAGGTGCAAGTCAGGTTGCCGTTGCCGCAGCCTTAACCATGCTTGAATGGCCAGATCTTGCCCTTTATTGGGGTCCAAATGGCCTGCAAGAATACAATATGGCTGGGAGGTATCGCTAAAAGGTGGTGTTATGGGGGCTCTGTTTGGTGGCGTTGTATCAATACCATTGGCGATCCACGTTAAAGGTAGATCAGCAGCAAACACTTGTTGGGCATCGTTATGCAGTGTTTGGGAAACAGAGACCACAGCCGATGCCCCCTTTAAACTCCACTGCAATAACCAGCGGACCAGCCCCTTTTGCCGATCAAACTTGGCCACATCTGAACCGTGCAGTGTAATGACATAGGGTGGCCCACCAAGGATGGATAACATGCGAAAATAGGCATGGTGCTCTTGTAGCGTATGTAGATGAATAATCTCAATCTGCTCTTGACGACATAACTGTCGTAGCTGCCAAAGACTTTTGGGGAACTCCCTTAGCCACCCTATAAACCCCATGACAGGGTTATTACGGTCCAATGGGGAGCGTAACCGTTTTCGGTAGTGGGTATAGCCTTTTTCAACCCGCTGTTCCAACGTTGTATGCTGCCAATGGGCCGCCTCGAAAAAAGTGATGCGATGCTTTTGGCCAAGCTCATCCACCAGGGTGTGCAGCATGGTCTGCAACCCCCCTTTAATATGGGTATAGACTTGAGAATAGACTTCAAGAACTTTCAGTGGTGGCTCAGATGTGGGCTCCCCCATGGTTTATGATTCCTGTTTGCTGGGGGGGGTTGTGGTAAAGAGTGTGGTCCCTTGATCCATCAGCCGATTATAGCGTTCCAGATAACGATCAGCCCGAACGGAGGTACACGTTAGACCTTTTCGGCTGAGTGTCGTCACAATGCCTTCTGCCTTAAATTGCTCTAAAATTTCCCACAAATGGTCATAGTCACGGTAAGCAATGGTGGGATGAATGGCATAAGGAATTTCCTGCCCTTGATCTTTCATGGTCAACATCACCGGATCTGCAGCAAAGACCTTATCCCGAAAACGAGGATGACGCTCTTCTGGTACATACTGGATGGTAAAATCCAGGTCAATGCCCAACCCTACAATCAGTGCTTTGTGTTCAACCAGCTTGTAAAAGGGCGAAGTCGCATCCCCAAAAGTGCGCCCCATGTGGTGCTCATTTAGTAACGATGCGGCCATGGCCCCTCGCCCAGCCAAGGGGTGGGTGGGGTGTAAAGAGCGCGTCACACCCGGCATACGACGAAAAATTTCCGTCATAAGCCCCACACGTGAAGGGGTTTTTTGGCGATCAAAAACAGGCTGTTGTTCAATATAATCCCGTTGCCGCCCACGAAAAGGAAAGGTCGGCATTAACAATGTGCCCTCTTCACCGACCATATCTGTTAGCAGCTCAATTAACTTAACCGGATTCATCCCGGGAACCCGCTCCAAAATGCCATCCATCGCACTATGCACTAGAACGATAGACCCTTTTTGAATGCCCAGCTCCTGCAGCATACCGCGAAAAACTTCCGGCTGAATATCCGGGCCTTCACGAAGTAGAATCAAGCGTTGCTGAGCCTGTTTGATCCACCCATAGAGTGGTGAAATCAACGGGTATAAAGGTTTAGGAATCACCTGTTTGATGCGATAAATATTCATGGTTCCAGTTGGGCTTTCAAGGCATGGCGATCAATTTTACCATTGCTGTTTTGGGGCAGTTTTTCCAGTTGTGTCCAGCGCCCCGGCACCATATAGGCCGGTAAGCGAGCTTTTAAATAATCGACCAGTTCAAAGGAAAAAGCTTTGGCTTCATCCGAATCCGCCCTCATCACCTGACCCGGCACCAAGGTATAAGCGGCTTCCAGGCTGGGAATGGGCTGCTCATGGTAAACCACCGCAACCTCATTAAGCTGCGGATGACTGGCCAAGGTAGCCTCAATATCTCCGAGCTCAATACGAAAACCGCGGAATTTAACCTGAAAATCCCGTCTGCCCCCATAGTGAAGCAACCCGGACTCATCCCGATACGCCAAATCTCCTGTATCATACATCGGCTGAGGAAAGGTCGGATGTAGCGGGTTTGCATAGAATTTTTCGGCACTGAGTTCGGGTCTCCGCCAATAGCCTTGCGCGACTTGGGTTCCCGTAATCATCAAACGGCCCAGTTCACCTGGTGCGCAGAGGGTATCTTCGTCATTTTTTAAAATAACAATTTCAGCATCCCGGCACGGCACACCAATGGGCACGGGCTTATTGGCATCAAAAGGAGCATCAACCCCGACATGATGGTAGGTACAAGCTACCGCAGCTTCCGTCGGACCATAAAGGTTGATCACCGCAACATCCGGATGACTCTCCATCAATGCCTGTGCATGGGCAGGAAGCATAGCCTCCCCACAAAAAACGGCTGCACGTAGATGGGGTTCAAAGGCACCCACAGGCATCTGTTTTGCCTGGATCATCAACCCCAATATGCTGGGAACAGAGGTCCATATGGTGATTTCATGACGCTGAATAAAATCCATAGGAAAGGCTTTATCCCGGACCTCAATGACCGGATAGAGGGTTGCCCCCCCCATAAGTGCGGTATAGATGGGCAGCACACTTAGATCAAAAGCAATACTGGCATGGTTGGCAATACGGTCCTGAGGGGAGACCTTTAAATAATCCACAGACCAGCGGATAAACGCTTTGACGTTGGCATGGCTGAGCATCACCCCTTTTGGGCGGCCTGTGGTACCAGAGGTAAAGATGATATAGGCCAGATCCGCTTCTGTACGCCGGGGTGGCTGATAGGTTTGGGGGGCAAGTTGTTGACGATCAAAACAGACAACATCGGTAAAACCTTGCTGCAGGGCTTGGGAAATATCCGCTACCTGCCCATCCAGAACAATCAGGGTTTTGGGGAGGGTTTGACCATGCGCTTCAAGCAGCCGCTCAAGCTGTGGTAAAAAGGCTGAGGCTGTCATTAAAACTGTAGCCTCAGCATCTTCTAAAATTGCCGCCACACGAGGGGCAGGATAGTCTGGATCGATGGGCACATAACAGCCCCCTGCCTGCAGAGTACCTAGCATTGCCAAAATGGCATCTGCGCGGCTGTCCATAAACAGCGCCACACGTCCATTGATCGGTAAAGCGGTTTGGCCTATCTGGGCAGCCAGTGCAACCATTGCCTGGGCCAAGGCACCATAGTTCCAGATACAGCTTCCATCATCCACGGCAGGATGGTCAGGTTGCTGTTCAGCCCAATAGCTCACGGCATGATGCAACAGGCCAACATCCAGACTGGGATTAGCCCACCCTGGTTTACAACATTCGACTGAAGCCGAGAGCTTTTTGCTATCCATACTTTGACCAACCATAAGCTCTGTCCACCCCTACTGTTCTATGCCGCGTCCAAAAGCTGTCGTTATCGCTCAAACATGACGTGAATAGTTGCTCAAATCAAGCCAAGATACCGATTCATACGGCATGAAGGAGGGGGATATCTCTTACCTTTATCTTGACCCTACTCCGCACAACGGAGTTTAACCTTACCGCCTGTGGTCATGATCCATCAAACCGCTGAGCCAAGTCGGTAAAGGTTAAAAAGTGTACACCCTGCCCATAGCGGGCCCGTACCTGTTTAACAAACTGACCCAGTGCATGGAAATGGGGCTGGAACATGCCTTTAGGATGCCCATTCATCGAGAGGTAGTGCGTACCCTCATAGGGTGCCTCCCGTTCTAGGTGCCCCTCCATAATGGCCAACATTAAGCGAGAGCTGCTGTGCATCTCTAACTTAGCAAAACCGCGATTACGTACAGCATGCAGATCCCACCAAGCCTGTTTAGGCCGTTTATGCCAGGGTAGCAAAGGTGGTGACTGCCAGCCTACCGGCTCACCCCGAGGGTCTTGAGCCGGGCCACCATATCTTAGGGTATTCATACAACGCCCCAGCGCCTCAGGCCACGCATTCCAACTGGGCACATCGGGGAGGTTGGCTGCCCCAATGGGGACCTCAAAAAGCCCCCCCCCTTTTGGGGCAGATGAACTTAACCCATGCTCAGGGCCAAACCACTGGTTAGACCGCCCCACCATCTCACGAAAATCTACCCGATGCACCGCTGTTTTCAGGTAGTAACCCGGCACTACACTGGAATCAACCACCACACCATGCTTTTGTAGAGCCGTAAACAACGCTTCGGTACCCGGCTGTAAACCATACCCACCCCCCCTAAAGCTGTTGCACTGGTAGTGGCTATCCACCCCTTGTAACAGGGTCTCCAAATAGGCTTTACCCTGCCCGATCATCTGATCAAATTGAGCGGGTTGTTGCGCTGGGTCCGGCTCATAGCTGCCCAGCAGATAATCTTCTGGGGCAAACTGATATCCCCCCTGATCATCCCGCTGGGTACGGAACCAGTGAGGATGCAAATGCAGTTGTACATCGTGACCCCGCCGGATGGCCTCCTGCAACTGCTGTTCAACAGCGCGTACAAAGTCCAACTCGCCCCACTGTTGATAGCGCATAAGACAGGCGACATCACAAAACAGCGTTAAAGGGGCATGAACGGCCTCACATTGCGCCATTAACTGCTGGGTTGGGGGAATAAGAACCTCAGCTTCGGGCAGCCGGTTACGGGCAAAGTACAGCTCGTAGTCCGCAGAGAGATAGAGCTCAATAGACATGCATTTCTCCTAAATTCTACGGACCATACACCCATGAAGGTAACCAGGTCGCAAGAATGGGCCATTGCGCCAGTGCCGCCAAGGTTACCATTTGGATAAAAATAAAGGGAAGAACACCACGATACATCTGTTGAGTAGAGATCTGTGCGGGTGCGACCCCACGTAGATAAAAGAGGGAAAAACCAAAAGGTGGGGTTAAAAAGGAGGTTTGTAAATTAATGGCAATCATCACCCCCAACCAAACGGGATCAAACCCCATTTGCAGCAGAATAGGACCAACAATCGGTACCACCACAAAGGTGATCTCAATAAAATCGATGAAAAAACCCAAGACAAACATGAGCAACATCACAGCTAACATTGCCCCAAACTTACCCCCAGGCAGATCTCCCAGAAAATCTGCCACCAATGTATCCCCACCAAACCCTCTAAAAACCAGAGAGAAGAGGGTCGCCCCGACAAAGATTAAAAAAACCATGCTGGTTACACGGGTGGTACCTTGCATCACCTCTTGCAGGGTCTTAAAGCTTAGCTGTCCTTGAAAAGCGGCCAGAACCATCGCCCCCATGGCGCCCACGGAAGCCGCTTCAGTTGGGGTTGCCAGACCACCTAAGATTGAACCCAATACCGCCAAAATTAGAAATAAGGGGGGTACCAAAACCTGCAGCACCCGCTTGCCAAGCGCCCACCCTTGCAGGGTCCGCTCTTGAGCAGGAATGGCCGGAACCATTGCCGGCCGACGCCATGCCAGCCAGAGGAGGTAAAGGATATAAAACCCAACAAGCATTAAACCAGGCAGTAACGCCCCGACAAACAGATCCCCAACCGAAACTGTCTGCAGCGCATAACTGCCCATATCCAACTGAGCCTGCTGATACGCAGCAGAGATGACATCCCCCAGTAAGACCAGCACAATGGAAGGGGGGATAATCTGACCTAAGGTGCCTGCCGCACAGATAATACCTGTGGCCAAGGCCGGGTCATAGTTACGGCGGATCATGGTGGGCAGTGACAACAGCCCCATAGTCACTACAGTTGCCCCAACAATACCGGTACTGGCTGCCATGAGCATGCCCACAAGGGTCACAGAAATGCCCAAACCACCCCGTACAGCGCCAAACAGGGACGCCATGGTATCCAGCAACTGTTCCGCGACACAAGATCGCTCCAACATCATACCCATGAAGATAAACAGGGGGACAGCAATGAGGGTCTCATTGGTCATGATGCCGTACAGTCGGTTGGGCATAAATGCCAACTCGGTCAAATCGTACAGATCATACAGACTACCAACCCAGGCGAAGATCAAAGCGGTACCCGCCAGTGAAAAAGCCACGGGATAGCCCATTAACAACACCAAACAGACCGTCGCAAACATGTATAGGACAGCATAATCTTCAAACATTATGCCTGCTCCTGCTCACGCGGTTCTTTGGCTGCATCACCACGGGTCAACCCCGGAATTTCCTGACCCTTTAGGATCAATACCGCTTTACCAGCCTGAGCAACCCCTTGTAAAATCATGAGTACTGGCATGATAAGCAAGGCGCTTTTTAGCAGCCAAACCCCTTCTAACCCACCCGCCTCGCGGGAACCCTCATGGATTGACCAAGAGGCCGCCACATAGTCAAAACTGATGATCAATAGAAAGATCATTAACGGAAAAAGCAGAAAAAACGTGCCAAGAAGATTGATGAGTGCTTGGGTCTTAGGGGGTCGAGGGCGGTAGAAGAGGTCTACCCGTACATGACCTTCATGACGCAGGGTATAACCTGCACCCAGCATAAACAAGAGACCATGCATGTAGGTAATAGACTCCTGCATGGCAATGGAGCCCATATTAAACTGGTAGCGTAAAACCACTACGGCAAAGGTGACCACCACCATGGCCAACGTCAACCAGGATATCACCCGACCAACACCTTCATTGATGCTATCCAGCCACTGAAGAAAGCGGATCATACCCCAGCCTTATATCATTACTTATACACATGACGGCTAAAACATAGGCATACTAAAGAGGGGTAAAAAAGTGCTCCCCCCCCACTCCATATCTGTCAGTAACCGACATGGGCCCAAACAAAAGGGTCCCCTCACCCACCTTGGGCAAACGGCACCACAGCTTAATACGCAATCAAACTAGTCATCAAACAGTTCACCGGTCAGACCTTTACCCGCTTTTAAGGGGGATGCCCCGGTTCCTTTAAAGACGGCGCCACTGAGGAAGCCATGAGGCAACATGGCCCCTCGCTGAGCACGGTTGCCATGCCACTGATCATAATCGGTAATCAGCTTGGTCTTTTTACCAGAATCCAGCACAAAGCCTTCTTCATCGGTAAAGGTTGTGACATCAACAATCACTTCATCACCGGTCAGTTTTTGTACCCGTACACCCTTACCTTTGGCCATTAAGGGGAACTGCTCGATGGGGAAGATCAGAAGGCGACGACTACGACTGATGGCCCCCACCCAAGGGCCTTTAATCCTATGCATATGGAGCAGTTGATCACCACTTTTAAGGGTAATCAACTGTTTGCCCTTACGCTGGTTGGCAATAAGGTCTGTCCCCTTAACCCTAAAGCCCTGCCCTAACCGGGTAATGACCAGATACTCCTGATCGGGGTCTACAGCAAGAGCCCATAGCACCCGGTCGCCACCATCCAGGTCAAACATACCTGTCAGCGGTTCACCAAAACCTTTACCAGCGGGTAGGTTACTCCCCAGTACGGTGAACAGCTTACCACTCTGACTGATAAAAGAGATCGACTGATTGGTGTAACTGGGGAAGGCCCGCAGCAGTTCATCATCCCCCTTAAAGCGTAAGGTCTCGAGATTGATATCATGACCTTTATTGGCTTTAATCCAGCCCATTTTAGAGAGAATGACCGAGACAGGCTCTTTTTCCACAAAATCTTCGGGCCGTACATGGATCTCTTCAACTGAACCGGTGATCTCAGTACGGCGCTCATCGGCGAACTCTTTACGGGTGGCCTTTAACTCTTCGCGGATGGCACGCCACATAATTTTATCATCAGCCAGCATCGCCTCCAGTTCAGCAGCCCGCGCTTGCAGCTCTTCCATCTCCTTACGGATTTTCATCTCCTCAAGCTTACGTAAATTACGCAAACGCATATTGAGAATCGCCTCAGCCTGGATCTCATCCAGACTAAAGCGCTGCATTAAGACAGGCGCTGGATCATCATTGGTTTTAATGATCTCCACCACCTCATCAATATTCAAATGAACAATGAGGAACGCTTGTAATAGGTGCAGGCGATCACGGATTTTACCCAGCTCATAGCTGGCCCGGCGGGTGTGCACCACAAAACGGTGATCCAACCAGTGACGCAGTATGCCCTTAAGATCCAACACCTCAGGACGATGCCCACCAATAATAACATTGAGATTAAAGCCAGCCCGTGACTCCAGATCAGAATGACGGAAGAGGAAGGCCATAATCAACTCAGGGTCCAGCGTCCGAGTTCGCGGCTCTAGTACGATACGTAGATTTTCGTCAGACTCATCTCGCACATTGGTCAAGAAAGGGCACTTCTTATCAATAACCAGCTGGGCAATACGCTCAATCAAACGTGATTTTTGCACCTGATACGGAATTTCCGTAACCACAATCTGCCACTGCCCACGCCCTAAGTCTTCGACATCCCAACGGGCACGTAAACGCAGACTCCCCTTACCTTCGGTATAGACCTCCAGCCGTTCGGCATGATCCGCCATGAGAATACCACCGGTGGGAAAATCCGGAGCCGGCAGGAAAGCCATGAGCTCTTCAACGGTGATGGACGGTTTTTTCACCAACTGCAGGCAGGCATCTAAAATCTCCCCAACATTATGCGGGGGAACGTTGGTGGACATACCCACCGCAATACCTGAAGAACCGTTGGCCAAGAGATTGGGAAAACGCGCAGGTAGGACAACAGGCTCCTCCATGGAACCATCATAGGTGGCCATAAAGTCCACCGTGTCCATCTCCAAATCTTCCAGCAGGGCCTTAGCTACCGAGGTTAAACGTGCCTCGGTATAACGCATGGCCGCGGCGGAGTCCCCATCGATATTGCCAAAGTTGCCTTGTCCATCAACCAGGGGATAGCGTACCGCAAACTCCTGAGCCAGACGCACCATGGCATCATAAGCAGCCTGGTCACCGTGGGGATGGTACTTACCAATCACATCCCCAACCACACGGGCCGACTTTTTATAGGAGCTGTTGGGATCCAACCTAAGAGCACGCATGGCGTAGAGAATACGCCGGTGTACCGGTTTCAAACCATCCCGCACATCAGGCAGAGAACGGCTGATAATGGTGGAGAGCGCATAAGCCAAATACCGGCTCTCCAGCTCTTCACGTAGGTTACATGGATCAATCTGTTCGTAGGTATCGGACATAAGAAGCTTACAGGAGGCCGCTTAAAAGGTGGCTGTCTGGCATACTGGCAGACATAACAAACGAAAAACGTGGTCGCACGGTCCTGGAGAGGAACACACCAGGACCGTGTCTCACCACTTACTCTGCTGGGGCTGCTTCTGCGGCAGGCTGTGGCGCGCTACCATGTTTGGGCTGCAGTCCCTCTTTAATGCGCACCTGATCTTCCAACTTCATGGCGGCATCTGGATTTTCCATCATGTAACGTTTGGCATTTTCACGGCCTTGGCCAATGCGCTCACCATCATAGGAGTACCAAGCGCCAGATTTTTCTACCAAGCCCATCTCTACCCCCATATCCAGCAACTCGCCAGGTAGGGAGACACCCAAACCGTAGGTGATGTCAAATTCACACTGGCGGAAGGGCGGTGCCATTTTATTTTTCACCACCTTAACACGGGTGCGGTTGCCCACCACTTCATCCTTATCCTTAATGGCACCGATACGACGGATATCCAAACGGACAGAGGAGTAGAATTTTAGAGCGTTACCACCGGTGGTGGTCTCGGGGCTGCCGAACATGACGCCAATTTTCATACGAATCTGGTTGATAAACAACACCAGAGAGCTGGAACGATTGATACTACCGGTCAGCTTACGCAGCGCTTGAGACATCAGGCGAGCCTGAAGACCCACGTGGGAATCCCCCATCTCACCTTCCAGTTCAGCGCGGGGCGTCAACGCGGCAACAGAGTCTACCACCACCAGATCCACAGCACCGGAGCGAACCAACATGTCGGTAATTTCCAGTGCCTGTTCACCGGTATCAGGCTGAGAGATAATCAGCTCATCAACGTTCACACCCAGCTTACGGGCATAAACAGGATCCAAGGCGTGTTCAGCATCCACAAAAGCAGCCACACCACCAATTTTCTGGATCTCTGCGGCCACATGAAGTGCCATGGTGGTTTTACCGGAAGATTCCGGTCCATACACCTCAACAATACGCCCACGGGGCAGTCCACCAATCCCCAACGCAATATCCAAACCTAGAGAGCCGGTAGAGACCACAGGAATATCCTTGGAGGCCCCTTCGCTCATGCGCATGATGCTGCCTTTACCAAACTGGCGCTCAATCTGAGAGAGCGCTGCATCCAGCGCTTTGCTCTTATCTTTATCCAAAGCCATGATTATTCCTCTTGATGGCAGAAGCGTCGCGAAAAATAGCCGCAGATCCATGCCCACGGCCTTTTTTTTATCAAAGGAGTATTTATACAAAAAAAAGCCCATTAAAGCCACGGTTGCTTCAATTGAATTGTGACAATTGCTCACACTGCAACTGCGGTGTACCATCGTCAGGTATTAAATTTGCTTGAGTGACCTCACCACCCCCATCTTTACCCAAAAGGATTTCTCACCATGGACCTGAAAGATCTGCTCACCTTTATTGTTCAGAATGGCGGATCTGACCTGCATCTATCAGCCGGCCTGCCCCCCATGGTGCGTATTGATGGGGATGTCAGACGTATTGATGTACCCACCCAATCCAGTGATGATGTCTTGGCCATGCTGCATGGCATTATGAACGACGTGCAGAAAAAAGGATTTGAAGAGACGCATGAGAGCGACTTCTCCTTTGCTCTCGATGGGGTCGCACGCTTCCGTGTCAACGCGTTCAAACAGCAACGCGGTGTCAGCGCGGTTATGCGTACCATCCCATCAGAGGTTCTCACGCTGGAACAACTGGGTGCCCCGGAGATCTTTAAAGAGATCTCCGCGACGCCACGGGGGATGGTGTTGGTGACAGGCCCGACAGGTTCGGGTAAGTCCACCACCCTAGCGGCGATGGTTGACTATAAAAACGCTTCAGACTATGGGCATATTCTGACCGTTGAAGACCCTATTGAATTTGTGCATCAATCCAAAAAAAGCCTGATCAGTCAGCGGGAAGTTCACAGAGACACTCTAAGCTTCAACAACGCACTGCGCGCTGCCTTGCGGGAAGACCCCGACACCATCCTTGTGGGGGAAATGCGCGATCTAGAGACCATCCGCCTGGCACTAACCGCGGCTGAAACAGGTCACCTGGTATTTGGGACACTGCACACCAGCTCTGCCCCCAAAACGGTTGACCGAATTGTCGACGCCTTTCCCGCAGCTGAAAAAGATATGATCCGCACCATGCTGGCAGAGTCACTGAAAGCCGTTATCTCTCAGGCCCTGCTAAAAAAACGAGGGGGCGGCCGGATTGCCGTACATGAAATTATGCTGGGTACGGGGGCCATTAAAAACCTGATCCGGGAAAATCAGGTTGCACAGATGTACTCATCCATTCAGACCGGTCGCAAACTGGGCATGCAGACTTTGGAACAAGGTTTGCAAGACTGTATTCAGAAGGGTCTCATCACCCGCGAGCAGGCCTATGAAAAGGCCAACGTCAAAGACCAGTTCAAATCAAACGGATAGGGTACCATGAAAAAACGTCTTACTGGCCTCTCCCTGGGTCTGCTGGCACTGGGTTCGGCGCTAACCGGTTGCCAAAACATTGCCGTGCATGCCCCACCGGCTGCACCTCCTGTTGAGGTTCGACTGCCTGCCCCCCCAGTGGAGGTGGATCTCATTGGCATGAGCCATCAAATTGCTGACGCCCTGGTGGCTGAGCTGCGTAAGAACCATCCTTCTTACCACCGCTCAAAGCCGATCCTGGTGACCAGCTTTGTTCACCGCAGCAACCTGGACAGCACCTCGGAGCTAGGCCTGCTTCTCTCCGACCACATTGCCTCCCGCATTACCCAGCAGGGTTTTGCCGTGCTTGAGCCTAAACTGCGCCAAGATCTTGCTATTCGCATGCAGCAAGGTGAGTTTATTCTCTCCCGCGACATTGAAAAACTCTCTGCGGAATACAAGGCTTATGCGGTTGTCACTGGCAACTATACCCGTGGCCGCACCAACCTGGATTTCACCACCCGTATGATTCGGGTGAACAATCGCCAGGTACTTGCATCGGTTGATGCCAAGCTGCCCCTCAATCCCAATACGGAAGATCTCCTGCTTGAAACGGGCGGGCCTTCCCTGTCGGTGGTGGATCGATAATGAACAAAAAAACTTTCGTCAAAGGGCTGGCCGTCACCCTGTTGACGGCAGCCATGGTCTCTGGCTGCGCCCAACCGCGCTTCCCGGACACCTACCCGCTGGTTTCAACCCCCAGCGAGCAGGCCAGCCCACCTGAAACAGAGCTACTGACGACCGCCTATGGGGCGGCCGATGCCATGATCACCAATCTGGCCGACCGTTTTCCCAGCCGGTTCCCCATTGTCGCTGGTAGTTTTGTCAACAATGATGATCTGACCAAGACCACCTCTTTGGGGCGTCTGGTCAGTCAACAAATGGCGGCACGCTTCACCCAGTCCGGTTATACCGTGACACAAATGAACTTGCGTTCCGACTTGTTGATGAAACCCAAGCAGGGGCAGTTTGTACTGACCCGCGAACTGGACAAAATTTCTAAAGAGACCCGTGCAGAAGCTATATTTGCTGGCACCTACACGGTTGCGCGTAGCCGCGTCTTCTTTAATGTTCAGCTTATTCGCATAAAAGATCGCGCCACCTTGGGCGCTCAAGATTTCAGTGTCCCGATCTCCAGCAATGTCCGGGTACTGCTCGACCCAAAAAGTCGCATGTAAGACACCGACCTATCCGTTTTTTCTATACTCCCAACCCCGCCTAGAGCGGGGTTTTTTTTGTTCTTATACCAGCCAGAATCACCACCCCATATTTAGCCACCCCCTTTACACAGAATGAATCGTCACACCCTATAGACTGTGTGATAACCAGCCCCTCCCGCTTTTAATCGCTCACCAAGAACCAATCTAACCACGCTTCATAACAAACAGCTCAATAAACAAATTGGCTGCCAACGGTCAACAGGCTGCGCCCTGCGTATAAATCCTTCTTTTTCCCACCAACATCCCCCCAACCCATACAATCCTCTCCCTTCCCTCAGCATCAATTGTCGTGCTGACGCGGAATCTGTTATTATGCCCTCGTTTTTTTATCAACGATCACTACTCAGTTATTGAGTATTTAAACTAAAGCGAGGTCACCATGGCTGATACCGACGGTATGCAGGAGAGCAAAAATTACCACCTCAACATCCCCCAGGTGAACCCCCAGACCACCCTTAAAGGGTGCAACAGCCTGGACTGGGGCATGAAAAATCGTCTCTCTAAGATTTTCCGTCCAGATACAGGCCGTACGGTCATGCTGGCCGTGGACCATGGCTACTTCATGGGCCCCACCACAGGCTTGGAACGTATTGATGTCGACATCGTCCCCCTACTGCCTTGGTCTAATACGCTCATGTGCACCCGTGGTGTGCTGCGTAGCATGACCCCCCCCACCTATACCAACGGTGTGGTTCTGCGGGCCAGCGGTGGTCCCAGCATCCTTAAAGAGCTTTCGGATGAAGAGATTGCCGTAAACATGGAAGATGCCTTACGCCTGAATGTTGCGGCTGTTGCTGTACAGGTTTTCATTGGTGGCGAGTTTGAGACACGATCTATCCACAACCTCACCCGTTTGATTGATGCAGGTAACCGCTATGGTATGCCTGTTCTGGGTGTAACCGCTGTGGGTAAAGAGCTGACCCGTGATGCCAAATATATGCGCTTGGCCACCCGTATTATTGCTGAACTGGGGGCTGCTTATGTCAAAACCTACTATGTCGAAGAGGATTTTGAGACCGTCACCGCAGCCTGCCCCGTGCCCATTGTTATTGCAGGGGGTAAAAAGCAGCCTGAACTGGATGCATTGACCATGGCTTACAATGCCATACAGCAAGGCGCTGCTGGTGTGGATATGGGCCGGAATATCTTCCAATCCGACGCCCCAACCGCCATGATCCAAGCGGTGAATAAAGTGGTCCATGAAGAGATGAAGCCCAAAGAGGCTTATGCGCTTTATCAGGACCTTAAAAATAGCTAAACACGCCCATATGGGTTGGGGCGTTCTGTCCCAACCCACATTTTCTTTATGCCCCGTTTTAAAAAGGGACTGCCATGCAGAACCTATGGTCTGATGCAGAAGCCGCTGACATGCTGGATGCTTATGCCACTCTTTTTGGTGAAGCGCTAGCCATACGCACCTACACAAGCCACCTACTGGGTGCGGACCCAACATTGGTGTTACACGGAGGGGGCAATACCTCTGTAAAAACCAGCCAGACAGACCTTTTTGGCAATCCTCTCTCGACACTGCACGTTAAAGGTTCCGGGCGGGACTTGGCGGTCATGCAGCCAGATGATCATGTCTCCATGAATCTGGAGGGGCTTAAATCTCTGCGCCACCTGGAGCAACTCTCCGATGAGCAGATGCGCAACCAACTGGCCCTTAACCGGCTGGATCACACCAGCCCTATGCCCAGTATTGAGACACTGCTACATGCATGGCTACCCGCCACCTTTGTTGACCACACCCATGCAGAGGCCATCCTTACCCTAACCAACCGTACAGATGGTGAGCAGATCGTCCGAGAGGCACTGGGGGCGGATGTGATCATTGTGCCCTATATGCATCCCGGTTTTGAGTTGGCCAAACAAGCTCTGCTTGCCTTTGATCAACAACCGGATGCCCGCGGCATGGTTCTCATGGGTCATGGGCTGGTCACGTGGGGGGAGAGCGCCCGCAGCAGTTATGAACGCACCATTGATCTGATCTTTGCTGCGGAACGCTGGCTTGGCAGTAAAAGAGCCAGCCACGGACATGACCCCATTGTTAACTTAGAGGCCGCACAGCGTAGTTATCAAGAGCTGGCACCTAAGTTACGGGGCCTACTTAGCCCAGTTATGGCCGATGGTCCCTTTCCTAAACAGCGCATGGTTTTGCACCCCATCATCACGGAGAGCATGCTGCAGGCGGTCAATGCCATTGGGGCTGATACACTGCTTATGAGTGCCCCGATTACATCAGATTATGTAATCCGCATGAAACCCTGGCCTATGTGGCTGGATAACTATGATCAAATGGCCGGGCAGATCGAAGCATGGCAACAGCGCTATCAAACCTACCTGAGCACGCATGGAGGAGAACAGCCCCCTACCCCAACCAACACCCTGCCCAGTGTCATTTTTATTCCGGGGGTGGGTGCCGTTTGCATGGCGCAAAATCAGCACGAAGCGGCAATTTTAGCCGACCTAACCGAGCAAAATGTGCGTGTTAAGCAGTGGGTGAATAATACCGGAGGGACCTATAACCCCTTGTCGGAGCAGGCATGTTTCGATATGGAATATTTTATGCTCCAACAGGACAAAGTGGCGACCCCCACGGCCCCGCCGCTGACCGGCACCACTGCGGTGGTGACTGGAGCGGCGGGGGCCATAGGATCCGGTATTGTACGGCACCTGTTGGATCTTGGCGCCTGTGTTGCAGCAACGGATTTGGCCGGCCCTGCTTTAGATAGCTTAGTTGACGAGTTAACCCCGCTTTATGGCGATTGCCTGCTGGGGTTACCGATGGATGTAACGGACCCTGACGCCATTGCCCAAGGGTGGGCTGAGATGGTTAACCTTTGGGGTGGCGTGGATCTGGTGCTTATTAATGCCGGGCTCGCCCATGTTTCTACCCTTGCTCAGATGGAAAACGATAAGTTTGCCCGCCTGCAGCAGGTCAATGTTGAAGGCACGCTAAACCTGATCAAGCAGGCTGCCAACCACTACGCCAGTATGGCGATGGGTGGGGATATTATTCTTATCTCCACCAAAAATGTTTTTGCCCCTGGCGCCAGCTTTGGTGCCTACAGTGCCACCAAGGCAGCCAGCCACCAACTGGCACGGATTGCCAGTCTGGAACTGGCACCTCTTGGGGTACGGGTGAATATGGTCGCTCCAGATGCTGTATTTTCGGATGGCGACCGTCAGTCAGGGCTGTGGGCAACGGTAGGTCCAGATCGTATGAAAGCCCGCGGGCTTGACCAAGCGGGTTTGGAGGATTACTACCGAAACCGCAACTTGCTCAAAGAAAAAATAACGGCAGAGGATGTGGCCCGTGCTGTGGCCTACTTTGCCACCCGGCAATCCCCAACAACCGGGGCAACATTGCCGGTGGATGGCGGACTGCCAGACGCCACACCAAGATAACCCACCATGCCCGATCAACCATCCGGCATGGCGGTCTAGAAAGGGAATATAAATTCCCGGTTTTTCCCAGGTCGCAATGACCGGATGTTTTTGATGACCGTTGCTTTTAGCTGCGGTTGTTCTGTTGAGCAAGGGTGCCATGGGTAACATCATTCCATCACGTCTGATCACACTGGTCGAACATGGGCTGTTTGACGATCTGCACACCTTTTCGGAGCTAGAGTCTCGTCTGGCTGCGGTAGAGGATGTCGCATTACGTCAAGAGTGGATGGCTTGTCTGCTGCACGGATTACTGGCCACAGGCCGGTTAATGCGCATGACCGGCTTTCAACTCTGGGGCGATCTACCCGAACATTTGCGCGAGCAGATGGGGCTGGCCCATAACAGTGACACCCCGTTTCAAGCCATCTTCAAATCACCTGAAGGGGGCTTACATGCTGTCGGCGCCCTTTTCAGTGAAGATCGCGCCCCCCTGACCGCTAAGCAGCTCGCCCCATTTGCAGAAGCTCAACCTGCCGCACTGCGCCGGGTTTTAATTACCAATGCCAATACCCTACCCAACAAACTGCAAGGGGAAGCCCCCTGGTTTGCGGTGCGTGGGCCAGATCTGGATCAGTTAACCCAAAACGACTTTTTGGCGCTTCGCCAGTGGTTGCGTAGTGGCCGCAGTGAACCTCAACGCTTTCAGCCTGCCCCTGCCTTGGTCTCGGTTGCAAAAGAGAGTTTACAAGGACTGGAAAATAATGTTCGGCGTACGGTTGCCTTACCACCAACCGGTTTAACAGAAGCTCTACTGCTGACCTACCTTGAAGGTCTACAAGCACCTGCCACCGTGTGTGTAGCCATTAGTGGTGGCATGGCCAGAATGGGGAAAGTGTGGCGCTACCTTAACCGACATGCCAGCTCTCTAAGCTTAAGTGTTCTGCCTTTTCAACCCGCAGAACCCCATAAAGGTGCCACAGACCGCCCTAAGCTCAACCCTTGGGAACTACCCTTCTCCCTCTACGGGGACCGTGAAGCGGTGGATCGTTTTAGCCAATGGCGTTTTCATGGTGTAAAACTCTACCTAACAACCACAGAAGCACTACCCCAACTCGAGGCTTTTTTACAGGCCACCCCCCCCATGCTGCGCATTATTACCGATGCCCACAAGCTGGCGGGCAAAAGGCAAAGCCGTCATCCGCACCTATTTGAAACACTGGGGGAATTTGAGACCCCCAAGCAGGAGCCCCCCACGCTTTTCCTGACCCATAACCCAGAGCCTAAGCTGGCAGGGCGATTGACACCAGAAGGGGATGCCAAACCTCAATACAGCATGGAAAAAGAGCTGTTTGGCCCTACCATTCTGCCTTTGAGCTATCGCCGTGCGGTTCGTCATCATTTGGCTCGCCCTTATAAACTGCACCTTCCCCTGGTCTTTATGCCAACCCCGACCGATGGCCTGTCTCGGGAAGAACATTTACGCAGTGCCCAGTGGCGCGGGGCTAAACACATTTTAAAATCCTTACGGCCACACCGGGTACTCAGCACCCATGTGAACAGCAAAGAGGCCCAGCAGTTCTATACCTCGCCTGGACGCAGCGCCCCAGATCCCATGCGTGAAGGGTATGTTGTACGTTGTTTTGATGGCAAATGGCCTGCACATAAACGGGATGCACACTGGCTCTCACTACAAGCCGACCCTCCGATGTTATTGGCCCACAACCGATGCTTGGTTAAGGGAGAGCCCTGCCCACCGGTCGATGCTTTACTGCTGTTCCCTCAGCTTGAGGGCAAGTTGGATCTGCTGGATGCCATGCAACCTCTGCTGCGTCCAACCCTGCGGGGAGACACCCCCCACGCCCATATGATTATGCCTTTGGTCTTCCACCGGGGGTTTGATGAAAATGGACGGGTTGCAGGTGAACCTTTCGGCCTGGAAGATCTTAAAAACCTCCTCATGGCCCTAAAAGGAATGGACAGCCAACTGGCGGCTCAGCTTCATGAAATTCGTCTTCGTGAGGGGATGACCAAACAGCTGGATACCGAACCCCTATGGCAGTTATTAGAAATCACCGGCCATGGTGTGGATAGTAGCGATTTTAAAGCACGCTTTGGCGCTGACCTCATAGAAGCCCTAGGGGGCCAATGGGATAGCATGCTGGGAGCTTTTGCAACTCAAGCCAAGCTGTTACCACCGGACACCCTGTTTCAGACAGAGGATGAAACCCTAGAACGGTGGGTCAAGCGGCAACGCAAAGCCTATGAGCTTGGTTCAATGCCCAAGCCCCGCATTGAAGCACTGGAAGCCGTTGGATTTGATTGGGATCCTGACGAAACCTATTGGCAGCTTATGTACCGTGCCCTGGTAACTTTCAAACAACAAGAAGGACATGATGACGTTCCTGAACCGTTTGAGAAGAACCCTGAACTGTCAGGCTGGGTACGCAAACAACGCCGGGATGGCTTTACCGGAAAGATGTCTGACGAACACCGGGCACAGTTAGAACAGATACACTTTGTCTGGGATCTGAAGCAGGCCCACTGGGAAGGTATGTACGACACCCTACGTCAGTTCAAACAGAGCCACGGACATGATCGTGTACCAGAAGCCCCACCCGGAAACCCCGGACTGCACCGCTGGGTGACAGATCAACGTAAACTTTTTGCCGCCGGTAAGTTGGAGGTCGATCAGATCTTACTGCTGGATCAAATTCAGTTTGTGTGGGACCTGGAGAAGCAGGACTGGCAGATTATGCTGGCTAAACTCATGGCTTTTCGTGAGCAGTTTGGTGCCATTGAACCGGATTCTGAGACAGAACAAGAGCTCTTTAGCTGGGGCGATAAACAGCGCAAACTGCACCTTAAAGAGAAGCTACATCCCGAGCGCATCACAGCCCTTAACCGGATGGGCTTTGATTGGAACCCGACCTTAACACGGTGGTGGGCTATGCTGGATCAAGCCATTGCATTTCAGCGTGAACATGGCCACATATACCTGGCCAAAGAGGATGCTACACACCCGCAACTGGCAGCATGGTTATTGGAACAACGTAAACTGGGTGGTAAAGAAAAACTGCCTCAGGACCAAAAAGATGCCCTCTCTGCCGTCGGTATGGCTTGGGATCAGAAAGAGAATGACTGGCATAGCATGCGCATGGCGTTAGCGGCCTATCGCAACCAGCGTCGCCACTGTCATGTTCCCAAAGGGTGGCCAGAAAATCCTCAACTGGCCAAATGGGTTACCACCCAGCGCAATGCCCGTAAAAAAGAACAGCTATCCGATCATGCTATTGCCTTACTCGATGAACTGGACTTTATATGGGATGCTCAAGAGGTCTTTTGGGAGCAGATGTTTATTCAGCTGGTGGAGTACCACACCCTGTATGGGCACTGTAATGTACCTGACAACTACGAAGAAGATCCTGAACTTGCCTGGTGGGTAGAGGCGCAACGTAAAAGTCATAAAGTCGATAGCCTAGGGCAAGAGCGGACACAGCGCCTGGATGAACTGGAGTTTATTTGGGACCCCCAGCGGCTGATCTGGGAAGCCAACTATGAATCCCTGAAGGCCTACCATGCCAGAGAAGGGCACTCCACCATCTCCATTAATGATACGGAGCAACCTGCCCTGGCCCGCTGGGTACAACAACAGCGAACAGCAGGGAGTAAGGATCTGTTATCTGCTGAGTTGGTTGAAATGCTCAATGCGTTGGACTTTATTTGGGACACTAAACAGGCACAAGCTGAAGAGCTGTTCCAGGCATTACGTCAATTCAGACAGGAACAGGGCCACTGCGATGTACCTGTGGACTGGGCTGGCAATGCTCAGCTGGGACTATGGGTTCAGTTCCAACGGCAGACCTATCGGGATGGCAATATGGATCAACACCGTTTTGAACGGTTAGATCACTTAGGATTTAGCTGGTAAAGTATAACCATTCTCAACAGAGGGGCTTTCTGGCCCCTCCCCCCCTTTTTTTATAGGCCCCCTCCCCATTCAGCGCTATGATGAAGCTGAGTGGTATATGGCGACAGGGGGCTGTTATGGGTGGGGTAATGGGCCATGCATCTATACGTTCATACCGTTTTTTTAACCGGTATCTACCCTCTTTTGGCCTTTTTCGTACAACTAAACTTCATTTTTTAACGCTATTTTTTTGCCTAACTTTTATTCCCACAGCAGCCTTTGCCACCCCTCAAACCATTCTCTTGGTTCAGTCATATCATCAAGGTTTTCCGTGGTCAGATGATCTCTTTGCGGGCATTAAACATACACTGGCCCAAAATCGGCCCGATCTACGTTTACGCGTGGAATACCTGGATACCAAACAGCACCACTCTGCTGAACACTACCAAAATTTAGAAGAGCTTTTTCAGCATAAGTATCAGAACAACCCACCAGATTTGATCTTAACCGCAGACGATAATGCCTTTGACTTTATCAAACGGCTACGTCCGACCCTCTTTAAGGCTATTCCTTTGGTCTTTTGTGGTCTCAACCACTTTACACCCGAGCGCGTAGAAGGCATGCAACCCATAACGGGTATTGTGGAATCCACCAACTTTGATGCCGTCGTCAAATTAGGGTTAAACCTACACCCACAAATTAATCAAGTTGTTATTATTCATAGAGGGGATACCACAGGGCAAGCCAACCGAGCTAAGTTTGAAGCCTTTGCAGATCGCTTTAAAAAACGCGCACACTTTGTCTACTGGCAAGATCACACCCTTACGGAACTTAAAAAACGTGTTGCCAACCTGACCTCTCAAAGCATGATTGTTTCAGCTGGTGGGGTGATCAATACCGAACAGGGCGTGCCCATTTCTTCTGAAGAGGGTGTGCGGCAACTCTCTTCCATCAGCCAGGCTCCTATCTATAGCGCCTGGCTAATGCATGTTGGGCAAGGTGCCGTTGGGGGACAGATTTTAAGTGGTTTTAGCCACGGGCAAAGCGCCGCGCTTATGGGGTTAAAGCTGCTCAACGGCACCCCCTCCCACGCTCTGCCCATACAGCTGGAAAGCCCAAACCCCTACATGTTTGACCACCGTCAACTTGTACGCTTTGGCATTTCGGAAGATGCTCTACCACAAGGCAGCACGCTTTTACACCGCCCTTATACCGTTTTTGATCAATATGGTTTCTATATCTGGGTCAGTGTAGGGGTGTTTCTGCTAATGACCCTTCTATTAATTATATTTGGGGTTAATCTCCGTGCTCGCCAACAGGCTGAGGCCTCCTTTAAACACCTGTTTGAAGATGCCGAGGTTTCATTATGGAAAGAGGATTGGTCTGAAGTTTGGTGTGCCCTACAAAGTTTGCGCAGCAGTGGTGTTGAGAATATTCACCACCATTTACAGATCCACCCTCAACTGCTCCAAACTTGGATCAGTACCATCCGTGTATTACATGTGAACCAAGCCACATTAAAACTGTTTGAAGCGCCGAACAAAAGTGCGTTTATGCAGCAAATGGGCATCACTACTGCGACACGCAACCATAGCTCTTTTTTGCATATTATGGACGCCATCTGGCATCAACGCCCGATGATCCGTGTTGAAACCAGTTTGGATACGCTCCAGGGAAACGCCAGACAGTTACAGCTCTCCTTTCGAATTCCCACGACCGAAAAAGGGTTTGCAGCCCTTCCTATAAGCGTCATAGACATTACCGACCGCAAAGAGACAGAGCGCACCTTAAAACTGCGTCAACAGGAGGCAGAACAAGCCAATTTGGCAAAAAATGAATTTTTGGCTGTTATGAGCCATGAAATCCGTACCCCACTCAACGCCATTTTGGGAATTACAGATATTGTCTTACGTAGCGAACTGAACAGTACCCAACAGCACTATATGGAGATACAAGGTCGTGCCGCACGGAGCATGCTTGCACTCATTGAAGATATTTTAGACTTGGCAGGTATTGAATCCGGCCATCTTCATTTTCATCAACAGGCTGTTGTGTTAAGAACCTTGGTTCGTGATGTTCTTGAAGTTCATACTTTAAATGCCCAGAGCAAAGGGTTAGCGTTACACGTCGATATTGATGAGCAATTACCCGCACATATTAAAGGTGACCCTAAGCGGTTACGACAGGTCTTGCTGAACCTGCTTGGTAATGCCATTAAATTTACTGAACACGGTCATATTAAGTTGGAAATTCTGGCCAGAGCTAATCACACCTACCATATGAAGATCAGTGATACCGGCATCGGGATACCCGAACATAAGCTCAGAACCATTTTTGAACCTTTTACCCAAGTGGATGCCTCAATTACCCGTCAGCATGGTGGAGCAGGCTTAGGATTAACCTTATGCAAGCGCTTGATCCAAGCCATGGAAGGGGAGATAAGCGTTGATAGCGTACTGGGGCAAGGCACCACCTTTCATGTCATTCTTCCCTATGAGGATATCATCCACGGACAGCCACCATCAGCCCACACAAACCATTGGAACATCGAACCCAAAAATGATGATGCTGCGTCCGCAGCCCATATTCTTTTGGTAGAGGATGACCAGATCAATCAACTGGTCATTGAGGGGTTCTTGCAGGACACCCCCCATACATTGGATATTGTTGGCAACGGTCAAATGGCGGTGGAACGGCTGGACCATGGTGAAAACTACACCATCGTTATTATGGATATACGCATGCCTGTGATGAATGGCTTAGAAGCCACCAAGCATATACGCGCGCAAGAACAACATTATCAGTTATCCCCTACCCCTATTTATGCCCTTACAGCGCACGCTATGGAGGGCGATGCCGAACGCTCACTAAGAGCTGGATGTAATGGCCACCTGACCAAGCCTATCAGCCGTGAGACCCTGCTTGCTGTGATTGAACGCCACACAAAAATCGTTTAATCCGCCAATAAAACATGTTACAACGGATGGCGTTTCCCCACGGCATTAAAGGCGTTTTAACCTCAAGAACAAGCTGGAGAAATACTTTTTCACCTGCTTTTTTCTGCTTGAGTAATCAATGGTGTAAAATATAGCTTGTTACGCATTTTTACAAAAAACTGCACACAAGCGAGATAAATACACGTTGATTAGCCTTCCCTAATGGAAACAAAAATGGCATTATGTCGCAAAATTATGACCTGCAATCGCACGGTCAATGGAGCGACGGCCCCAATTTAGCGACCTTAAAAGAGAGGCGCAACTGGGGTTTATGTACAACGACGAATACTGATTTCCTTGGACTGGAGAAGAAAACATGTCTGAACAGCCCGACATCATCTATACCATCGTTGATGAGGCACCTGAGCTTGCCAGTGGTTCCTTCCTGCCGATTATCCAGGCGTTCACCAAGCCCGCGGGTATTTCCGTTGGCACCAAGGACATCTCCCTGTCCGGTCGTCTAATAGCGACATTCAATGATGTGCTCCCCGAAGAGCAGCGCATTCCTGATGCCCTGGCTGAACTGGGTGACCTCGTTAAAACGCCTGGTGCCAATGTCATCAAGCTGCCTAACATTTCTGCTTCCATTCCCCAGCTAAAAGCAGCCATCAAAGAACTTCAGGATAAAGGCTACGCCCTGCCTGACTATCCAGATGATGCAAACACAGATGCTGAGCGTGAGACCCAAGCCCGCTATGACAAGATCAAAGGTTCTGCAGTAAACCCTGTTCTGCGTGAGGGTAACTCTGACCGTCGTCCCCCTCCTGCGGTTAAAGCTTATGCCGCTAAAAACCCACATTCCATGGGTGAGTGGAAATCCACATCTCAGTGTAATGTTGCAACCATGAGTAGTGATGACTTCCACCACAATGAGAAGTCCACCACCATCCCAGCAGCAACCACAGCTAAAATTGAGTTTGTTGATGGTTCTGGTAACGTCTCTGTGCTTAAAGAAGGCATTGCCCTGCAAGAAGGTGAAGTCGTTGACGCAACCTTCATGAATGTTAAAGCACTGCGCACCTTTTTGGCTGAACAGATCGCTTTGACCAAAGAAGAAGGCGTGCTCTTCTCTCTGCACATGAAAGCCACCATGATGAAGGTCTCTGACCCCATCATCTTCGGTCACTGTGTAAGTGTCTTCTTTGCTGATGTCTTTGAAAAGCATGCCGCCACCTTTGCCGAGCTGGGTGTTAACCCCAACAACGGTATGGGCGACCTGGAAGACCGCATCGCTAAGCTGCCTGCTGACAAAAAAGCTGAAATCGAAGCCGATATCAATGCTTGCTTGGAAGCTCAGCCCGACATGTACATGGTGAACTCTGACAAGGGTATTACCAACCTGCATGTTCCTTCAGACGTGATCATCGACGCCTCTATGCCTGCCGTGATCCGTGCTGGTGGTATTGGTTGGGGTCCTGATGGCAACGCTGCTGACACCCGCTGCGTTATCCCAGATAGCAGCTACGCTGGTGTTTACGATGCCACCGTTGAGTTCTGCAAAAAGAATGGTGCTTTTGATCCTGCAACCATGGGTTCTGTACCCAACGTTGGTTTGATGGCGCAAAAAGCAGAAGAGTACGGTTCACACGACAAGACCTTTACCGCACCTGGTAATGGCACCATGCGTGTTGTGGATGCTGCCGGAAATACTGTACTTGAGCATCAGGTTGAAGAGGGTGACATCTGGCGTGCTTGTCAGGTTAAAGATGCCCCAATCCGTGACTGGGTTAAGCTGGCTGTTAACCGTGCCCGTCTCTCTGGTGATCCAGCCGTGTTCTGGCTCAGCGAAAACCGTGCTCACCACGTCGAGCTGATCAAAAAGGTGAATGAATACCTGAAAGATCATGACACCGCTGGCCTGGATATCCGCATCATGGGTCCTGTGGAAGCGACTGAGCTTTCTCTGGCACGCATGAAAGAGGGCAAGAACACCATCTCTGTCACCGGTAACGTATTGCGTGACTACAACACTGACCTGTTCCCCATCCTTGAGCTGGGTACCAGTGCTAAGATGCTCTCCATCGTACCACTGATGAATGGTGGCGGTCTGTTTGAGACCGGCGCAGGTGGTTCTGCACCTAAGCACGTACAGCAGTTTGTTGAAGAAGGTCACCTGCGTTGGGACTCACTGGGTGAGTTCTGTGCTTTGGGTGCTTCTTTAGAGTACATGGCCGATACCCGTAACAACGCCAAAGCCAAGGTTCTGGCTAAGGCCCTGGATGAAGGTACCGGTAAACTGCTGGATGAGAACAAGTCACCTCTACGTAAAGTTGGCCAACTGGATAACAAAGGTAGCCACTTCTACCTGGCCACTTACTGGGCACAAGCTTTGGCCGCTCAGAGTGATGATGCTGAACTGAAGGCACATTTTGCACCCATCGCCGAGCAACTGGCCGCCAACGAAGCTAAGATTGTTGCGGAGATTGATGCGCCTCAGGGCAGTGCTGTGGATACGGGTGGTTACTTCCGCCCTGACCCCGCCAAGGTTGCTGTCGCTCAGCGTTGCAGTGCAACCCTGAATGCCATCATCGACGGTTAATAATCGTCCTTGATTGCTGAAAACAGAAAACGGCCCTGAATCATCAGGGCCGTTTTTTTTATGCGCAACACCTGTCAAAGCACCCTAAATGCTGAGCTGACTTCATAGACCAATGAAGACGGATGACACATCATGGTTATGCCTGCATAATCAACATCAAACAAAAGGGGGTTGCCGTTACACCATGCACACAACGGCAACGTATTGGTTGCCTAAACCACACTCCCCGAGGGAGAAACTTCGGCGAGGTGTGAGATAGACACTGTTCGTGATCTAACGTTGGGCTCTAATCTTTTATTCATTCCAGGCATGTGGCACACCGTAAACTCAACCCCTGCCCCATGGTGGTGCAACACAGAATGATCACGGTTTATGGGATCAAGAGTCGATCATAAAGGCAGATGGTAGAACCACAAGGTTTGCACACCACCTGCATCCATACACATAGGCTTAGCTATAGAATTAAAACCATGCTCTTACTGGTTCAATGGAGCGATCAGGATTGGTGAACATTCCTATGTGCCAACAGGACTCGGTGGTCATTCGTTAGCAAGGCCCCTTGGGATAAAGCAAACCAAATATCGTTAATCCCATCTTACGTAAGGTCATATTTAATAATGATTGCAACACTCATAATCCTGGCCACCGTCACCTTTGTATCTATGATGAGCCCGGGTCCAGATATGATGCTGGTGATCAAATATGGTGGAGAGCGTGACCGCTGGCCCGCCGTTGCTTGTATCACCGGCATCTGTTGCGGTTTATTGGTTCATATCGGCTTTTCGATCCTGGGTATCGCAACCATGATCGCAGCTAGTGCCACACTTTTTACCACCATCAAGCTGATGGGTGCGGCCTATCTGGTATATATTGGCGTCAACGCCCTCTTTTCATCCAACCATCAGCCGTTGGATCACGCGTATCACACACAAACCACTGACCCAAAAACAGCTTTTAGGGATGGTTTACTCTGTAATGTTTTAAACCCTAAAGTGACACTGTTTATTTTGGCGGTCTTTACACAAATGGTCGAACCATCAACCCCGTTCTTGGATAAAATGGTTTATGGACTGTTTATTGTGTTAGAAGCATTTGTGGTGTGGACTATCTTTACCGCCCTGGTACGCACCAAGTGGATGTTGGCATTCATTCAAAAAAATCAGGTTGCCATTGACCGGATTACTGGCTTGGTACTGATCGGCTTCGGTAGCTCACTGGCGCTTGGTAAAGACAGATAGGGCTCACCCAACTTTACCTCATTAAGGTTCCACCCCTTATATAGAACTGAGCCCCCAGCACCAACAGCCTAAACTCATGTGAAAAAAAGCATTTCCGCATTACATAACCATGCTCTGTTGTTGGATAACAACCTTCTGGTCCAAGGTGCCGCAACACCGGTCACAAATGCCGTAATAGACTTGGATCGGCTCGGCTAAATGCCGCAACCCTGCTTTTTCAATCTCCTCCACATCATACCATTTCCAATGTACACGCAAGTTATTACAGTGACTGCAACGTTTGATCTGCTCTGCACACGCGTGGCGGTTTTCAGCAACGGTTTGGAAAGTTGTGTGGTGGTACAGCGGACGCTCCGATACCAACCGGTGCTGCATTTTGACAACACCGTTGATCGGTGGAAATAGTCTGACCTCCATTTCACGGCGCATATCAGGGCTATCACACCGGTAAGGGCAACTTAAAAGTTGATCCCCTTGCCGTACCATATGCAACATGGTCTCAACATAAATGCGGGTCGCACCGCCTTCTACATAATCCAGTAAGCTTTGCCCTACAACATGTTCAGCTAATAAATCTTCACACGCATTCTCTACAGCAAAATGATTCCAGGCTGTATTAACAGCACAAATGATATTGTCTTGACCGACCATCACTTCAACGGGGGTTTGCATGGTCTAACCTCTCTGCATTAGGTGACCTATGATTGTGCAAGGGTGTGTTCACGTTACCTTAGTACAGATGATCCATTGATTCAGTTGATGTCCTCCATTTTATCATGAAACGACTGCCTATGGGTTGATTCCCCGCGTAAAATATTTATCAATCACATTATGTTTGAAGAGCTCATCATCTTCTTACGGCCACTTCATGCACCGAAAACCGCCCTAATCTTAGGCTTATTTTCAATCATTCCATATCACTCAGGAGCCTACGCAGCGTGAAGAGTTTTTTTGATTTTCTCCATCAACTCAACCAATATCTTCGCACCCCTTTTATACCAACCTGGACACCCCAAGTCGGCGCGCTGTTGCTGGTTATGGCGATGGCCGTGTTTCTTCTCAACGGTAATTTCTGGAGTGTTTTTGCGGGTATCCGCTATTTAGGGGATGCCTTTAACAATTGGCTAGGCCTTGGCCCCCTTTTGGATCTGGATGATCATTTACTTCCCCCCTTAAAACACCGTTCTTTAATCTCAGATATTGCCATGGTCATGGGGGCTATGGGCGCGGCAATGCTTGCTGGTCAGTTCCGCCTGAGCCGACCAGCCCCCATGGAGTATGTTACAGCCATGCTCGGTGGATGCTTTATGGGCATGGGGGCCTCTTTAGCGGGAGGGTGTACCGTTGGCGGTTTTTTTAATCCACTGGTGTTTTCTTCACCAGCGGGTTGGATGATGTTATTAGGGCTTATGATCGGTGCTGCGCTTGCCATACGCGCAATGATCTGGGCAAAAAAAGTTCTACCGTGGGGAGGCACCCCAGAGCCACAATGTACGACCCCGCTGTGGCAAGTACGTTTTACTTGGCTTGGCTGGGTACCTATTCTAGGTGGCATGGCATGGGGCGTAAGCTGGATAACTCAGGCAGGAACAGATAGCACTTTGGCAAAACGCGGCTTTATCGTCATTACAGCCCTTTTTTTAGGGGTTGTTTTGCAACGTTCACGACTCTGTTTTGCTCAAGCCATACGGGAACCGTTCGAAACCGGAGGTGGTGAATATGCCAAAGCGCTAATGTTGGCCATCCTTTTAGTCACGCCCCTCGCCGCTTTGCTCATTACCCGCTTAAACATTGACCCCTATAGCATTATTCCCCCCAGGTTTTGGTGGGGCTCTTTCTTCGGTGGCATACTCTTTGGTGTTGGCATGATATTGGGTCAAGGGTGTGCTGCAAGTTCACTATGGCGCTTGGGTGAAGGCAACTTAAAGATGCTGGTTAGCCTATTCTTTTTTGCGTGGAGTGGCTCAATCAGCTTTGCCTGGTTACGGATACAAGGCTGGTTGGAGCTTGATGTTGACCTGGATTATCTTGACGGTGTACCGACGGTGAGCGATCTGGGGTATCAAGCATTTTTACCAGATCTACTGGATAGCTGGGGATTGGCACTCACTTTAACCTTGGGCATCATCATCATCTGGTTTTTGCTGATCGAGTATAATGAGAAGCACAAAACCTTTACGCGCTTTTAAGGCACCGACAAAAAAGCGATCCTGTATTGATACCACAGGATCGCTTTTTTCTTAGCGTATGGCTGCACCTAATTACAGTTTCCACTCTTCAGCTAGAAGATCTTCATCCCAATGGGCGGTGGCTTTTTGAGGGGTCGTTCCCTCGGCTTGCGCTTCTAGTTTCCACTCACTGGCAATGAGATCATGGTTCCAACTTTCATGTTGCACCACTTCAGCGTGAGCTGCTTTTTCATCCAGCTTCCACTCTGCGGCAATGAGATCATGGTTCCACCCTTGCGTCAGCTCTGAGCTAGAAACCGGCTTTACCCATGAACTATTACCCGGTTGCGGACTGAGCTTCCATTCATCGGCAATCAAATTATGGTTCCAACCTTGTGCATCTCCAACTGCAGGCACCACAACCATTGTCTCTTCTTCTGCCTGAAGGTCCAACTTCCATTCATCGGCAATTAGATCATGGTTCCATACCTTGGCAGCTTTCAGGTTGTCTGATGTTGCAACGACCTCTTCCTGTTGAGCAGGCTCTAGTGACCACTCTTCAGCTAAACAGCAAAAATCTGCGGCTTGGGTTGTTTGAGTCAAGATGGCAGCGCCCATCATGACAGCTATAGCAAACACATTTTGTTTCTTCATGATTATTTTCCTTCGTACGTTGAGTCCCATCTTCTTTTGATGGTCTCTATGGATCATCCCCCTTCCAATTCTTCCCACCAGAGGATGCGTCTTCCATATTTAGAACATTATTGTTTGCTAATATATCCATATTTAAATGTAATAGTTGAAACCAACATGTAACATTCTGTTTTTTTTGATATTTATCAAATTTAACCCAGGCTATATTTTGTCTTCATCACCTTTTTCATTTCAAATATTTGTTTAAAGCCATCTCATGCATTTAAATATCAAGATCAGACAAATAGACAGATCACCCAAAATGGCCCCTGAACCCACAAAATATCTAAACGCTCATGACAACGTGATCTAAAGCTAAGTGGGCCATGAAGCCAGTGTGCGGCATCGACCTGGAGTGGGCACCATGCGTGAACACATGATTTTTTGTTCACTTTTTTGAACCTATAAGCTGCGATCATGGAATAAATGTTAGACCCATGATCAAAACAGGAACTTTAAAGATTATAGAGAGTCAATGATGAGCACCGCACTTATAGAGGTGCGGTCATTCAGGAAGAGCTTTTTTTGGGGGGTGGAGAAGGCAGATGATATCCATCCCCCCTGCCAACCATCAAACATGATGATGACAGGGTATACCCTAGGGATTAAGTGAGGTTTGTGATGTATTTAAAATGGACCAAACAGGCACACGGCTTTCAACAAGCCACGTTTCCAAACCATAATTTTCAACTAACTGCCAATGTTGCACAAGAACGAATGGTTGATGGCCGGTCTATTGAGCAGCTTACCCCTTTGGGACGCCTTATTGTGCAGGAAACCCCAGGCAAACAGTTAACCCCTTTGTTTGGTACAGACCTGGCTTTTTGGCCAGAGATCAACGAAAAAATAGCAAAATTAAATCTAACACCAGAGATACAGGCTGAAATTATTGCTGGTATTTCAGAGGTAATCCCCAAACCGGAAGGTGAGCAGGTCCAGCGTTTTCGTCCACGTTTTGATGTTGGCAATTAACACATGCCAACCAGCATGCCATAAAGTGAGCGGCCCTCCTTCCCAGGAGTTAAGAAGCGTCTATGCTTGGTATATAACGTGTGTGTTTACACGTTATATACCTGTGTTAACCGGTACCACCAATACACATGGCAGAAAGCCAATCAGATACGCAACCAACCACGGGTGTTCTCCCCATTAAGCCCCTCCTTGTGTTACAGCAAGCGAGCATAGCTGGAAGACCCCGGATTAAAAGAGCAAAAACCTCTATGGTTCCTGCCTTTACTTTCCTACCCTGCCCTCACATAAAAACCACACTTTTTTGCCTGGGATAAGGAGAGACCTAAGAGATCATCCATAAATGAAGCATCGTATCGACACAAACAGGTCGCTATGCACATGGCCAGCCCCCCTTGCCCACAGGCGATAGACTTGCGCAC